>JAIRTK010000569.1 GCA_031254955.1 Opitutaceae bacterium | reverse complement strand
GCATCGCGTATTCTGACGCGGACTGCGTTTTTAAAAAGCGGCACGGGCACGGGCATTCCAGCCCGCGAGATGGGAGAAGGAGCACGGGTATTCCTGCCCATGAGTTTGGGTGTGCTGCGCGCATCCACGAGCGGGAATGCCCGCGCTCTTTTTTCAACCCACGGGCTGGCGACTCGCGACCCATGCCCCGCGCCATGCGCCTCATTGACGTGCGTTCCCGCTTCCGCCGCTTCCACTCCCTGCCGCCCCGCCGTCACCGTTTTCTCCTCGTTCCATCCAACCAACCACAACCCGCATACCATGCATAAACCAGACAAACACAACACACCGACGGCGCCGTTTGTAAAGCCGCGCCACGTCCTTCCGTTCCGGCACGGGCTTTGGCTCGCCGCCGTCCTCGCATTGGTCCTCCTCCCGCTCTCTACCCACGCGCAGGAGAGCACCGGAGTCATCACCGGGCGCGTGATGAACCAAGCCACGGGCAGATACCTGGCCAACGCCGTCGTCACCGTGGACGGCACCGACCTCCGGGCGCTCACCGACGACCTCGGCGCCTACCGCCTGTCCAACCTCGCCCCCGGCGCCTACACCGTGCGCGCCCAATACACCGACTTGGACGCCGGGGCGACCGGCGTGACGGTCGCCTCCGGTGAAACCGCCACGGCGGATTTCAGCCTGACCTCCAATGTCTATATACTGGAAGCGTTCACCGTCTCCGGTGAGCGCGAGGGCGCGGCCAAGGCCCTGCAAGACCAGCGCTTCGCCAGCACCATGAAGAACGTCGTCGCCGCCGACGCCTTCGGCAACATGGTGGACGGCAACGTCGGCGAGCTGATGAAAAAACTCCCCGGCGTCGCCATCGACTACAGCAACGGCGAGGATCCCACCCGGATTCGCATCCGCGGCATGGATCCGCAGATGGCGAGCATCACGCTGGACGGTAATCCCATCGCCTCCGGCGGTGGCGGCACCAGCCGCGCCCTCGATCTCTCCTCCTTCGCGGTGCAAAACATCGACGTCATTGAGGTGAATTTTGCCCCCACGCCCGACCAGTCGGCGAACAGCATGGGCGGCTCGGTCAATTTCAAGACCAAGAACGCCTTTGCCCAGAAAGGACGCCGCGTCCGCCTCGACGGCAATCTCAGCCTCAACACCGCCGCGCTTGATATCAAAAAGACTCCCGGCGGCAATCGCACGTCCGACCGCAAGATCAAGCCCGGCTTCATGCTTCAATACACCGAGGCGTTCGGCTCCGTCCGCCCCATCGGCATCTCCATCGTTGCCAACTTCTTCCAGAAATACCGTCAAAACAACAACTACGACGTGCCCTACTCCTTCAATCTCACCTCGGAGGAAAACGGCATCGCCTCAAAGGCATCGGACGGCACCATCGGCAATGTGACATGGACGGAACGGGGATCAGCCACCGAGCGTCGCAACCTCAACATCAACCTCGACTGGAAGCTCTCGGACAACACTTCCGTCTTCCTTCGCACCGCCTACACGCAGGACCTCGGCATCGGCCAGTATTCGCACCTTTTCCGTGCTGAGGCCGGCACGCATCTCGGCGCGACGGATGATCGCCCGGCATCCAATTTCGAGCAAATCGTCGGCAGGAACTCGACCGCGCGGGCGTATTCCGGGCTTAGCAACGGAGACATCAAGCTCTGGAACGTCGCCATCGGCGCCCAGCACAAGTTCGGACGCTTCGAGATTGATTACGACGCCTACGCCTCGCAGTCCAAATCCGACCGCGATCCCAGTGAAAACTTTGAACTCAGATACCTTCAGAACGGCATCAACCTGTCCGTGTATGATGTCTCCGGCCAAGCCAGCGGCGAAATCCGCCAGACCGACGCCGCCGGCGTCGTGCTGCCCCGTGACCAGTGGACTTACCTCGACATCTCCAAGTATAAAAACCTTGGCATCTGGCAGGACTTTAATTACGGCAGCGACGACCAGATGGGGGCCAAGTTCAACGTCTCCTTCCCCCTCACCGTCTCCAACATGGCCGGCACGACGAGCTTCCCCGTAAAGATCAAGGCCGGCGCCAGCTTCAACCAGCAGAAACGCGACACCAAGAGGTATTGGAAGGAAATCAGGCTCACCGGCAACTCCCAGGATTCGGCCTTCGGCAGCGCCGCCGAGCCAACGCTCCAGCAGTTTGCCGACACCATTTACGGAAACACATGGAGAGGCTTCGACCTGGCCGTCCCGCAATGGCTCTCGCCCTACGCGGTGTATGACTATTTCCTCGCCAACCCCGGGCAGTTCTACGACCGCAGGGTCGAATTCGGCAACAAGGGCGCGTATCTCCCCGAGTCCGAATTCGGACGCGAAAAGAGCGGTGACAAGCAGGCGCGGGAGCGCGTGTTCGCCGGCTACATCATGGCCACCGCCAACGTCTCCAATCTCACCATCCTCGCCGGCGTCCGTTACGAAGCCACTTGGCTCACGGGCTGGGGCAACATCTATTTGAGGGCCGAAAGAAGCGCCGAGGACCCCTACGCGGTGGGCGGCAACTTCGATGTCGTGACCCCGACCAGCCCCTACTACCGCTGGGACATCGAGCGCCCCTACGAACTCGCCGAGCTGCAATACAGGGCGGCAAAGCGCGACTACGACTACGACAAGATATTCCCGAATCTCCAGTTCAAGTATGACATCATGCCCAACCTCATCGCCCGCGCCTCCTTCACCACCGGCATCGGGCGCCCGCGCTTGGAGGACGTGGTCTGGATCGGCAACGACGACATCGTCCCCGCCTTCAAGCTGATTCGTCGTCCCAATCCCAATCTGCGCCCCCAGACCTATAATCTCTATCAGGCGCGCCTGGAGTATTATTTCAACAAATTCGGCTCCGCCACGATCACCGGCTTCTACCAGCCCTACAAAAACTACATCATGAACACCGATCACTACGAGCCTTACACCTTCACCACCGAGGAGGGCGAGGAGGTGACGGAACTCTGGAAGGTGAGCCAGAACAACAACGCTGGCGACGGGCGCAATTACGGCGTCGAACTCAGCTACCAGCAGCGCCTCGGTTTCATCGCGAGCTGGCTCGACCGTGTCGAGTTCTACGCTTCCATTTCCATTTGCGATCCGAAGGCCAAGTATCCTTGGCGCGCTTCCGCCGCCACCGCCGTGGACGATGCGGCTGCCGAGGAATTTAACAACCTCCCTCCTGAATGGAAGGATGTCCCGCTCAACGACATCAAGCGACGCTTCGGCACCGCCTCCCTCTCCTACAACGGCAGCAGATTCGGCGCGTCGGTCACGGCCATGTGGACGGACGATTACGCGCGCTCCGTGGATACCACCAACCTGTCCGAGACCCGCTACGCCGAGAACATCCGCCTCGACTTCAGCATGAACTACAAGCTCAGCCGCCACTGGCAGGCCTACTTCGACTGGCGCAACTTTAACGACGTGCCCGACGAGCGCACCATCTTCGACCGCACCGCCGGCTACTATGTCTCCGGCATGGTGATCAATGTTGGCGTTCGCGCCGATTTCTAACCCGCGTCTCAAATCTCACGACAACAATCAGACAAGTCATCAAGGAGATTTAACATTATGAACTTCAACGTCAAAAACATCATCCGCCTCACCCTCGCGGCACTCGCGGCGGTCATGACCGCCGCCGTTTCCACGGCCCAATCCACATACGGCAGACCTGACGGCCTGCCCAAGGACACGCAGGCCGTGCTCACCGGCACGTCCAGCTGGACGGGCGCAAGCAACAGCGACTATTTTAATGCCGGAAACTGGGACGGCGGCACTCCCACCGGCAGCAGCGACATCCGCCTGATGCCGTTGCCTGCCAACAAGACAATCAACATGGCGATCACCGGCGCGAGCGACCAGCAGGTGGACCTCTATTCCATCCGCGCCGGCTCGAACTACACCTACACGCTCAACCTCACAAGCGCCGACTCCGGCACGCTCACCCTCAACATCACCGGGCGCGGCACGCACCCGTTCTCCGAGGGCGGCGCCACTAATGCTGATAACAATGGCGACGGCACCAGCACGGGCAACAGTGCCTACCGGCATAATTTCACCATTAACATGGGGAACAACACCCGCATCACGTTCTCCCCGGATGCTTATGAGGGCTACAACGCAAACAGCGGCAACACGCCGATCCTGACCCTCGGCACCGATGGCACCAGAAGGACCCCGCTCCCGGCGAAGAGCACCTCCGGCCTCACCTACGCCTTCCTCAACATGACCGGCACCTCCGTGCTCGATTTCCGCACGATGGACGACTACTTCACCATCGCCACCGGCACCGCCGCCGACCCCGGCTCCCTCAGCTTGGCGGGCACCGCGCTCGTCGGCGGCTTTAACATCGGCCAGGATGCCGCGGTTTACCTCGGCTTCCACCGCGGCACCCTCAGCCAAGGCGTCGGTGCCGGCACGGAGGAAAAATGGGAGGGCCTCCTTATCCAGGACGACTGGGAGTCCGCGGAAGTGGAGTGGCGGGCCCGTTTCTCCAATGGCGACGGCTACGAACTGCCCGAAGACATCACCGATGCCATGCTCCACATCTCCGCCACCAATGTCGCGACCGCCCTGCAATCGGAAAAATGGGGCACAGGCATCACCCGCGTCACCACCACCGGAACGGTGATCCACCCCGGCAACATGCGCCTCCGCGGCGCCAACGGCGGCTATGTCGTGGACGGCTACCACCGCGGCCCCATCTTGGCCTATGCCAGCGGCGCTTGGGTCGGCGGCAAAGGCAACATCCATGGCAACGTGACCCTCGAAAACGCCTCGAACATCACCGGCGGCGACAGGACCGCCGCCGGCACCCTCACCATCACGGGCACCCTCACCATCACCAATGGCACGCTCAGTATCGACTTGGTGGACTATAACACCGCCGACAAAATCATTGTAAACGGCGACATAGTGATCGGCGAGCTAGCCAAGCTCGCCGCCGCCTGGACGACCAACTCCGTCCCCATCATGTCCGGCACCCAGACCTTCCGCGTGGTCGAAGTGAACGGCGGCGGCATCACGGGCGAATTCCAGCCCGCCGCCATTTCCCTCCCGCAAAGGATCAGGCAGGAAGGCTCCTATGTGCTCGGCTCCAACTATCTCGACATCGCCGTCGTCGGCTACGAAACCTTCGCCGAGCACCCCACCATGGTGAACAACTACGGGACCGTCGCCACCATCATCGACACCGTCCACGGGGCCTCCGGCGGCGGCGCGGACAAAGTCATTGCGGACAGGCTTTACACGATGTTCGACGCCCTGCCTTCCGCCGTCTATGTCAAGCAGGCCATGGACCAGCTCACCCCCGTCGTCCACCAATCATGGTTCCCCTCCGCCGTGCTCCGCACCAACTCGATGGTGCAATCCGTCGAGGACCGCCTTATGCAAGATGCCGGCTATGGACGCGCCAAGGGATCCGTGCAGACCTACCTGCAAGGCTGGTGGCAGGAATCCTCGCGCCAGGCCGACGCCTACGCACCCTACTCCAACTACGCCACCAGCACCGTGCTTGCCGGCGCGGATTATGCGCTCACCGAAAACACCGTCGCCGGCGGCTGGCTCGCGTATGAAACCACCGACTATGACTACGACCTCAACGGCGGCAGCGGCAAAGGCAAAGGCCTCACCTTCGGCCTCTACGGCCGCCATAATCTCGGCCCGTGGCAGTTTAACGCCGCCGCCTTCTACGGCACCGACAGTTATGACGCCAGCCGTGACATATCCATGATCCGCTCCACCCTCGGCACCCTCGCCAAGTCCGACACCGACGGCTCCCGCTTGGGCGTGGCGCTGTCCGCCGCCTACACCTATAAACACCCTTGGGTGGACGTGTCGCCCGTGCTTGGCCTCCAGTGGCTGAACTGGAAGGCCGACGGCTTTACCGAGACCGGCTGGGACAGCCCCTTCGTCGTGGGATCGCAAAGCGAGACCTCGCTGCAAGCGCGCCTCGGCGTGCGGCTCTCCCGCGCCTTCGAGTCCTCGCGCGGCCTCATCCGTCCCTACCTGCACATGGCCTACGTGCGCGAGTTCGAGACCGGCGCGCGCGACATCCAAGCGGAGTTGCTTGGCCGCTCATACACGCTCAAGGTGCCCGGCATCGAGGGCAACGGCATGAGGGTCGATGCCGGTGTCGAATGGCAGCTCTCCAAGGCATGGCGCTGGGGCGCGCACTACACCGCCCAATACAACGGCGCCTGCGACGAAAGCATGGGCATCCGCGCCAGCGTGAGCTACGCGTTCTAATAAAAGGCATTTTATTCCAACATGCATTCAAGGGGACCTGAAGTGCAGCCGGCTAAAGACAGGACGAGGCGTCCCGTCGAGCCGCGAATCCAAGGCCGGGCAAACCATCCCGGTGAGCCGTTGGTCTATCGCGGCTCATCCGGAGGCTTCGCCCTGCCTTGGATAGGGTCCATTTGAATGCGGATTGGAATACAACAAAAACGAAGCTTCCTGAAAACATGCAATGCCTTGCCTGCCTATAAACATGAATGTATTGTTTTCTCCGAGTCCCTGTATGAGAAAATTGTTTTTGAAGGTTTTCCAAAACGCCTCGACGGAAACATGATCGAAAAAACGCGCCCCTCAAAATCATCAGCCAATCAAAAAGTCATGGCTGGTCGCGAGCGGTGTCAATTTGCTGCATGGGACTGTTGTTCATGCGGTCATAGTAGAGGTGAGCGCGGGAGCGGCTGCTCCCGCGCTCTTTCCGCGGCATGGATATTCGTCTTTTCAATCAAAGAATCCTGTATAAAACAAATCAACCATTAAGACAGCCCGCGGAACACACAGAAATAATACTTAAAAATCCTTTCCCGTGTGTTCCTTGGGCAATAAAAACAAATCATTTGACTCTCGCAAAGGCGCAAAGCAATCACAAGTTTCATTTCCGCCCTTTGCGCCTTCGTGCCTTTGTGAGAGTTAAAATAAACTTTTATTTTGAACGAAAGGAAACGAAGGAATTCAGAAAGACCATAATATAAAATGCATTCTCTGTTTCCCTTCGTTCCCTTCTGTTAAATAAGAACAAACAAAATCATGAGGCGATGGATTTCCGCTTTGGGGATTGTTTTCGGGAGCGCCTTGCAGGCGGCTCCGGAAGCAGGGGATGCGCCGGAGACAGGCATTGTCGTCGAAATGCCCCCGTATGAAGTGCGCGCCAACCGCATCCTGCCGCGCCCGGAGAACTGGCTGCGCGTGACCGTGCCCGCGCTCGTGCTGGAACGCGGGGAAAACGCCCTCGTCGCCCCCGGCTATTATGTGCTCTCAAATCTTTCGGAGCAAAACACACGGCTTTTTATAAACGAACTCCAGTTGCGCCAGTTCGCCGGGACGCTCCTGTGGCCGATGCTGGTGCAGACGCAGCCGCGCCAGCCCGCCGTGGTGATCCTCGACCGCGGGCACTCCGCCGGCGAGAGAAGATGGGCCGGGATCAGCGGCAGCGAGTGGGTGGGCGACCCCTTGGGCACCGCCCACCGCCCCAACATCATGAGCACGGAGGGGATCGCCACCGGTCTCCAGTGGCTCGAAATCAACTCCACGCCCTTTATCGACCGGGCGGGCGACCCGGCGGGCGGCGTGGAGGCGGGCGACGATTCTGCTCCGCTGCCCGCCGGCTTCGTGGACGCCGCCATGCGCGGCGACTGCGTGGTCGCATGGGTGAGCGCCGGCGCCCCGCTCGCCGGCTTCATGCGACCCTCCGAGGAAAGGCTCGCCGCCGCCGTGAATGAGGAGCAGATGACGCTGACCCTCTACGCATTCTCCCGCCGCCCGCCCCTGTGGTTTATCATCGGGATGCGACGCCTGATCGCGGCCACCGAGGTCAGCCGGACGAGGATCACCTTTGCCCGGCCTGCCTTCGCCGCGCCGTCGCGCATCGGTTCGGATATAAGCCGCAACGCGCAGGCATTCATCGAGGGGAGAGGCTGGGGCCAGTCGCCGGAGACCACCAGCCTCCGCTCCTCCGCCGTCCCGCAGATTACGCTGCCCCAGCTCCTGCCGCTGCTGGGCAAGGCGGAGGGATTCACCTATGAGGAAACCATGCTGGCGTCGGCGCTGGTGCACTACGGCCTCTACGGGGACAACGGAAAGCACAGGCAAAAATTCATGAA
>JAIRTK010000560.1 GCA_031254955.1 Opitutaceae bacterium | reverse complement strand
AAAGGGTATTAAACCCGGAGTGCTTAAAAATTCATATTGGACAACCATGCTTCCGCGATCAGTGCATGGCCGGCGGGAGTCGGGTGCACGCCATCGTGCAACCAGTATGATGCCGGCGCACGCGTGGCGGCGGCGGAAAACAAACCATCGAGAGGAATAAGACGGGCGTTGAATTGAACGGCCAAGTCGCGAACCACCGCAATTCTCGAATCGAGGTCCGTCCGCCAAGTCCGACGATCCTCCGGATCGGGCAATACAAAAGGCTCCATCAAAATCAACCGAGGGCAAGGCGCTATCCGTGTTGTCGTGCTTACGAGAATGCGTTCATACGCTGCCCGGAAATCAGCGATGGAAGACACCCTGTTGCTATCAAACTGACGCCATGTATCATTTATGCCGACCAAGATGGTGACAAGTGACGGCTGATGTGCTATTAGATCGGATTCCAAGCGTCTTTCCAGATCATAGATGCGATTGCCTCCGACCCCGGCATTTATTACCCGCCTGGCCGGGGATGGATATTTATATCCAATTCGTGAAGCGATTTGATTCACATAGCCAACACCCAAGGATGCCGGATTGGCAGGGTCGCGCGCACTGTCGGTGATGCTGTCTCCGAAAAAAAGCAAGGTGCCTTCCATTGGTATTTTCATATTAGACTTGTTCGCCAATCCTGTTTTTGCAGTCACTGAGGTTGTGCAGCGCCGGCAGGGTGGTCTCTCCGAGGCCTCTTTCAGGCGGAGAGGATGGTTTGAATTTCATGGGGAAATCAGAGCGCTGTCGCGAAGGCCTCGGAGAGGTCTCCCTGCCGGTTTCGAGCACGCGTTAAAGGGGGTTGAATTTTGCATTACGGCGAAAACAAGATGTTCATTATCAGTTAATTTAACAGCATTGCGAGCGGGCGGCAACGAGGTTTTTGCACTCCGTCCTCTGGTTTTCGGATGATTATCCAATAATCTGTCCATCCGCCAGCAGGCGGTTTTGAAGAGTTGCATAGTTTACTTCCTGCACCGGGCATTTGTTGTCGATGGCGAGGGCCGCGGCGGTGGCGGATGATTCCCCCAAGACCATGAAGACCGGTTCCATGCGCACGGAACCATAAGCGACGTGCGATGTGGATGCGCATATGGGCACGAACAGATTTTCGCACTCACCCCGCCTTGGAATAATCGAGCGATACGAAATACCATACGGGCCGGCTGGCGGAACAGCCAGTTCGCCCTCGTTATATACACGGGCCAGCCCGTTTTCCACACGCGCAAAGCGGGAGCAGCAATGCGAATCCATATTGTAACTGCCCATGCCCACCGGATCGGGCGCGCTTCGCGCCAGCCGGCAATCATGTTCGGTCAGCACATAATCGCCCACCATTCGGCGCGCTTCGCGTATATATAATTGATGCGGCCAATGGCCTGTATCCGCAAACTCATCGGCGGGCAACCCCCAGCGTTTATAGGCTTCGCGGTAGCGTGATGGGATGTCCGGGCAGTTTGCAACGTGCCAATAAAATCCCGCCTGGTATTCCACATGGCGCTGGAATATCCGCTCCCGTGTTTCATAGCCGCCTTCCGGCCATTCGTTGTTTTCTCCGATAAAATCACTGGAAACAGCGCCATGATTGTTTGTGTCCGTTTTATGAAAACCCGCGGGAGTCTTGTTTGATAAAATATCAAACTTGCACGGGACATCGCACGGAGTCCCGTATTCATCGACCAGCGGCTCGTTGTGCGTGTTTTTCCTGGAATTAAACCAACGCGTCGCCAGCTCGTATTGCCCCGGATCAAAACCTTCCGGCTTCATCCAGTCTATCTTGAGACCCGGATCGTCAGTCATGCACACGCGGAAACAATATGCCTGAATCCTGCGGTCTCCCTCGCCGATGCGCCGCGACATGTCCTCGTCCAAGATCGTCGGGAGCAAGCCGCTCGCCGGATCGCCGGGGACTATATAAGGGTCAACCACGTCGTTAAACTGGTGTATCCAATGGAGCGCAAGCAATTGGGCGCCGTTAAGCGTCTCGTCATATTTGGCATTCCCCTCGCGTCCGGTCGCATAGGTGACGCCTGCCTTGGCCATCAGGTCCCCCTCATACGAAGCGTCGATAAACTGCTTTGCCTCGACTTGCAATCCGCCCAGCATTTTCACGGCGACAATTCGGAGGCCCTGCATGCATACATTCTCTATATACTGGCAAAGGCGCAGCGTGACTCCCTTGGCGGATGCCATGCGATTCATGATTTTTTCCGCAACGCCCGGTTCGAAATACCATTCCTCATCCTTGCCGTATTCATGGCCGACTTCGCAATAAAACGCGCGGGCCATGCCGCCGATGACGTGCTTTTTTCCATAATCCGTCCAGCCGAGGCCGCCGCTGGTAAGGCCGCCCAAGTGGCGCCCGGGCTGCAACAATACCACGGTTTTTCCCAGTTGCGCCAATTTATTGGCGGCCACGACACCGGCGGCGGTTCCCCCGTAAACGCACACATCGGCCCGCAGGCGTTCATTCGCATCCTTAATCCAGGTTGCATTAAAATAATGCAATCCGCTGAAAACGACTCTCTTTTTCATGTAGATAGCTAATAGTTGCCTTCCCTGCGCCAGACATCCAAAATCAGCTCATACCGCGCGGGGCGCATGCCGGCGTAGATACAGTTGCTGGTTGAAAATATATAACCGCCGCCCGGCATTCCGTGGCGAAGCGCGTAGCGGGCCGATGCGACGACCTGCTCATCGGTGCCGGTGTCCATCAGGCCGCAATCGACATTGCCGATCAGGCACACCCGGCTTCCATATAATTTCTTGACTTCCGCAATATCCACCCCGCCCTGCGGATCGATTGAATGAAGCGCGTGCGGATTCGCCGCGACCAGCCGGTCCAGGATGGGCATTATATTCCCGTCGGTGTGCTTTATGACATAAAATCCGAGTTTCCGTTGCGCCGCGATCCCGGCCTTGAGGTATGGATATATAAATTCGTCGAATTGCGCGGGCGAGATAAAAGGCCCCGAGTTAAAACAATAATCCGAGCAAAGCGCCAGCCCGTCGCATGTCCCGTCGCTGGCGAGGATTGCCTGTTCCTTTAGTTTTTCATCCAGGTTGCGCGCGGCCTCGTCCTTGAGTCCCTGCGGGTCGTCATAGATGCGCATGGAGAAATCATACACGCCCTGCCCGTCCGGAATGGCAAATGTGGCGTCGCCGTGCATCATCAGAAAATAACGGTTCCCCGACTTGGCGCGCACCCTTTCGAGCAGGCGCCGGTGCGATTCAAAGCCCCACGGCTGCGCCATGACGAGTATGGCGCTCCACTCGCATTTTTCGGCGGTGCGTATGTAAACATCCGCCATGTCGTCGATGTGCAGCTTTTGCTCGGCGGCGCTCATTTGCCCCCACTGCGCATACTCGCGATACAACGGATGCACGCGCCCGAGCATTTCCATGGTGAGGTAGTTGACCAATTCAAAATGCGGCACGCGCCCGGCCAGCGGCCTGCGCTCAAGGGCGGCTTTAAAACGTTCGCGCGGAGTCATGCCGCGCCTCCTGATTGATTGTCATCATCGGATTTGGCATTACCGAGAACCACTTCGACCGCCACGGGTCCCTCCTCATGAAGGGGAATGATATTCCCAGCGATTTCACGCCCGTTTACGCGCATGGAGGCGACGCCTGAGCACGCATGGCCGGGATTTTGTATAGTAATATTATAAATCACATTGCGGAAACGGCGCCGCACTTTATATTCTTTCCAATTTTTCGGGATGCAGGGGTCGATGAGCAGGCCGGAGAAGGCGGGGCGGATGCCGAGGATGCCTTGAGAGAGCGTCACGAACGTCCAGGCGGCGGTGCCGGTGAGCCAGGCGTTTTTCGCCTCGCCGGGCGTGGCGGCGTCGCGTCCGGCGATCATTTGCGCATACACGTAGGGTTCGCAACGGTAGGTTTCGATTTGGGATTCCTTCGCGGCGGGGCAGATTGACAGGTAGTATTCGTAGGCGCGGTCGCCTTCGCCAAGCTGGCACCAGCCGAGGTGTATCCAGGTGTTGTTGTGACAGAAGATGCCGGCGTTTTCCTTGTAGCCGGGCGGGTAGCTGGTGACTTCGCCGAGTTCGAGTTTGTATTTTGAGTAGGCGGGTTGCTGGAGGAGGATGCCGCCGGGGGTGTAGAGGTGTTTGTGCACGCTTTCGAGCGCCTGGCGGGCGCGTCCGTTGGCGGCTCCGGCGCCGCCGAGCACGCACCAGGCCTGGCTTTCGATGAAGATTTTTCCCTCGTCGCAGGTTTTGGAGCCGACAGGGTTGCCGGCGGCGTCGAAGGCGCGGATATACCATTCGCCGTCCCAGGCGTGGGTCTCGACGGCGTCGAGCATGGCGGCGTGGTGCGCGGCGATGCGGGCAGCGTCGGTTTCACGTCCGAGCCAGCGGTAGAGCGCCGCGAGTTCGCGGGTGGCGTAGAGGAAGAGGCCGGCGATCATCACGGATTCGGCGATGGAGCCTTGCACGTCGCCGGCGCATTGGAAGGATTCGTTGGGTTCGGTGGAGAAGCAGTTGAGGTTGAGGCAATCGTTCCAGTCGGCGTGACCGATGAGCGGAAGGCCGTGCGGGCCGCGTTGCTTCATTGTGTAGGCGATGCTTGTTTCGAGGTGGTGCAGGAGGTTTTCGGCGCCGCCGGGTTTGTCGGCGTAGCCGACGGGGGCGTCGAGGATGGCGCGGTCGCCGGTTTCTTTTATATAAGCGCAGGCGCCGAGGACGAGCCAGAGGTGGTCGTCGTAGAAGTCGCCGCCGATCTCGGCGTTTCCTTTTTTGGTGAGCGGCTGGTATTGGTGGTAGCAGGCGCCGTCACTGAGTTGCGTGGCGGCGATGTCGAGGATGCGCCGGCGGGCGCGCCCTGGGAGCATGTGCACGAAGCCGAGGATGTCCTGGTTGCTGTCGCGGAATCCCATGCCGCGACCGATGCCAGTCTCGAACATGCTGGCGGAGCGAGAGAGGTTGAAAGTGACCCTGCACTGGTATTGATTCCAGGTGTTGGCCATGCGCGCGGCAATCGGGTCGGGGCATTCGGTGACTTGGAAGGCGGCGAGGTGCGAGGCCCAGGTGGCGCGGAGGCGGGCAAAGGCGGCGTCCACGGCGGCGATGTCGCGGTATTTGGCCATGAGCGCGCGGCCTTTGGTTTTGTTCATGACGCCGGGCGCGGCGAACTTGGGGTTTTCGGGGGAGTCCGGGCCTTGGTCAACGTAGGCGAGGATGAAGGCGAACTGGCGTGTCTCGCCGGGCTGGAGTTCGATTTCGATGAAGTGCGAGCCGACGGGATTCCAGCCGTGCGCGATGCTGTTGCGCGGCTTGCCGTCGAGGACGGCACGCGGTTCGTGCAGGCCGTTGTGCACGCCGACGAAGGCGTCGCGGCTCGTGTCGAAGCCCTTTATTGGATGCGTGCAGCCGAACAGCGCGTAGTGGTCGCGGCGCTCGCGGTATTCGGTCTTGTGATAAATCGCGCCGTCCTCCGGCTCGACCTCGACCTCGCCGATCGAGTAGGTGCGCTGGTAGTTGGTCATGTCGTTGAGCGCCTCGAACAGGCAGAACTCGACGAAGGAAAACAACCGGAGCGCGCGCGGCGCCGAGGAGGTGTTGCGGATCGTGGCGCGCCAGATTTCGAGGGTTTCGCCGGGAGGCACAAAAAAGAGCAGCGCGGTTTCGATTCCGCCGCGCGCGCCGGTGATGCGCGTGTAGCCGACGCCGTGGCGGCATTCGTAGCGGTCAAGCGGCGCCTTGACCGGCTTCCAGCCTGGGTTCCACACGTCGCCCGAGGCCGCGTCGCGGATGTAGAGATAACGTCCGCCGACATCCATCGGGATGTTATTATAACGATAACGCGTGAGCCGGCGCAGCTTCGCGTCGCGCCAGAACGAGTAGCCGCCGCCGGTGTTGGTGCACAGGCCGAAGAAATCATCCTGCCCGAGGTAATTGAGCCACGGCAGCGGCGTGTCCGGCCGCGTGATCACATACTCGCGCGCCGTGTCGTCGAAATGTCCGTAAGAGTTCATCGTATCAAAGCGCGCCGCGACGCGCCTCCAGGTCGCGCCGAATCCCGGCCATGCGTTTTCTTGTGAGCGAATATTTGCTTATAAAAAACAGATTCAGCAGAAGCAATCCTATCGGAATCCAGATATACGCAGTCTTCAGGTTTGAGAGCACCGCCTCCGGCTGTTGCGAACCGTATTCAATCTTATATCCCGTCCACACCAGCAGCAGGCCGCCCAAGGCCACGGCAATGGTGTTGGTCATTTTGCACGTCCAAGAAAACACCGCGGCGAAACTGCCCTCGCGCCTCACTCCGTTTTTCCACTCGTCATAATCCACGATATCCGCCTGCATGGCGGGCGCGATGAGCCAGATGCCGGAGCCGATCGGGCCGAGAAACAGAAACGACACCACAAGCAGCCAGGGATGCTCCGGCGTGAAGAATATATAAACGGAGAGATAGTGCAGCATGCCCGAGATCGCGATTATATATAACAGCGTGTGCTTGCCAAAGCGCGTGGCCAGCCATGTGCACAAGGGGATGCCCAGCAAGTTCGGCCCGACGAGCACGGCCTGCCGAAGCCATTCAATTTTCGCGGCCTGCGCGATGTCGCCGCGGCATACATAATAGGCGTTGAGATAAAAAATCAGCGAGCCGACGAGCGCATAGCTCATTAATTTTGTCACCACGATGGCAATCAAGGCGAGAAACGGCCTCGTGGTCAGCGTGAGCTTCAGGCCGGGAAGCAGCTTTTGCTTGGGCTGGCGCCGGGTTTCCGCGTAAAACCGCTCCTTGACAAAAAGGCCTGGCAGCACGCCGAGCGCAATCGTTATCACGGCAAGCACAATGCTCACATATCGCATGCCGTTGGCCAGATCGGGACTTCCGTCCGCGTGCGTGCTGAACATGGGGAGCGCGGCCCAGGCCAGAATGCCGCCGGCCAGCAGATTCAGCGCCATTTGCGACATCGCGCGATAAGCGGTGATATTCGTGCGCTCGTCATAGTCCGGCGTCATTTCCAGATGCAGGCTGTAATAAGGCATCGCCCAAAGCGCGAAGCATGTATAAAATAAAATCCCGCTGCCAAGCAGCCATGCGCATGTCTGCCAGTCCGCCATGCCTCGCGGCGCCCACCACATGATGGGCAGCACCAGCCCCGTGAGAATCGCGCCGACGACAATAAACGGCTTGCGCCGGCCCCAGCGCGTGCGCGCGTTGTCCGACATCTGCCCCATGAGCAGGTCGGCCACGCCGTCCCACGCGCGCCAGATCATGAGCACGAACGAGATCATCGCCGGATTCATGCCCAGCCCGATATTAAAAACCGGAAGCAGGTTGGTCTGCGGAATCCAGACCGCGGTGCCCTCGACCGGCCCGCCAAGCCCGTAGGCCATCTTTTGCCAGAACGGCACGCGGTCTTTCACGGGAACTTTGGAACGGAACAACTGCTTTAGTTTATTCTTCATGAAGGTGGATGGCTCTGTGGCGCCGGATTTTTGAAATACATCGCGGTTTGAAGGACGACCTCAATCGACATGGAGCGATATGATGCCTTTGCAGTCAAAAATCACCCTTCAGGCGGGGCGAGGAGTCGCGCC
>JAIRTK010000556.1 GCA_031254955.1 Opitutaceae bacterium | reverse complement strand
GGGGAAGGTGGAGGTGGAAGGTGGATGGTGGATGGGAAAGAAGGAGGGGAAGGTGGATGGGGTGCCCGCGAGTGCGATTCAAAGTGAGGCTATGCATCCGGGCTTCTTCTTTGTTTTTCGTTTTCGTTCTTCGTTCTCGTTCTCGTTCTCTTTCTCTTTCTCTTTCTCTTTTTTCTTTCTCTTCCGGGCGGTGCCGCTGGTAGAGAAAGATAAAGATAACGATGACGAGGGACGATAACGAGAAACGAGAACGAGAGTGAGGAAAGAGGGAGAAGCCCGGATGCATGGCCTCACTCACTTATGAATCTCCTCCGCGTAGCCCGGCCTGTGGAGAACGAGCCGCCCGGCAACACGCTGCGCCGGCGCGGCGCTTCGTCTTATGTGCCTGACGGGTCACGAGGCAGGGCGGGCCGGGTGGCACGGGCGACTCGCCCGTAGGATTGCGTGGCACTTAATCTCATAAGCCGCGCCGTGCAACTTCAGTTATGTGACTGGAGTTACACGGAGAAGTCCTTTTGAACCACCCAACGCAACCAGCCCAAGGTAGGGAGGCCTCTCCGAGGCCTCCGCCGGGGTGGTGCGACATGGGGAAGTTCGCAGGTCATCGAGGCGTTTTTACGGAGGCCTCGGAGAGGCGTCTCTACCGGCGCTCCCGCGCCTGCACTGCGCCAACCCGCGCAACCTCGGTTATGTGAAAAAAACTGATGATTTTCAGCGGCGCGCCAGAATCGGCGCTCCTATTGGGCGGAAACGGTTTGAACAACCAGCCGCTTGTCCTCTAAAACTGGAGGCTCGTTCAAGCGGGGTCTCCACCCGCGCCCTCTCAACTCAAATCCCGTATCCACCATGCCACTCGCTGTCGGTTCCCAGGCTCCTGATTTCGTCCTCAAGTCCAAGACCGCCGCCGGTCTCAGCGACATCAGGCTCAGCGACCATTTCGGCAAAAAGCAGACCGTGCTGCTTTTTTTCCCGCTCGCGTTCACCAGCGTGTGCACCGAGGAACTGTGCGACGCCTCCGGCGGCCTCTCCGACTACGAGGCGCTCGGCGCCAGCGTCATCGCCGTGAGCGTGGACAGCCCGTTCGCGCAAGAGGCCTGGGCCAAGGCCAACGGCATCACGCTCACCCTCGCCAGCGACTTGGACAAAACCGTCGCAAAGGCATACGACGTGCTTTTCCCGGCGCTGGCCGGCATCGGTGACACCGCCGCGCGCGCCGCGTTTGTCATCGGCAAGGACGGCGTCATCAAGTATGCCGAGCAAACGCCCACGCCGAAAGACCTGCCCCATTTCGCCGCGATCAAAGACACGCTGGCCAAGCTGGCCGAATAAACGCCCCCCCCTCAACCAGCACCCAAAAAAAAGAGGACGGGACATGCGCATGGGACCAAACCAGATAAACAATGATTGCCCAGCCGGTGGACTCCATTGTCTTGAGCAAATTTCCTGGGAGACAACAAAGGGGCCGGCCCGCACGGAAGACGGCGCAAACGACGAGTGGCAAAAGACGTTGTTGAGATGCGCGAGGCGCGGCATGACGCGCACGCTCGTCGAAGACGGCGACGGCTGGGATGTCACCGAGGAATCGGGTTGACGGGTGTCCCGACCGAACTGCTTTATCCAAGCCCGCCTTGAAATGCACCGGTATCCTATGACCACGCCCAATCCCTTCAACACCCTCCAAAACTTTTCCGCCAACGGCGAGCGGCACCGCTTCTACTCGCTGCCCGCGCTTGAGGCCGCCGGCGTGGGCCGCGTGTCGCGCCTGCCGGTCTCCATCCGCCTCGTGCTCGAATCGCTCCTGCGCAACTGCGACGGCAAACGCGTCGCCGAGCCGGCCGTGCGCGCGCTCGCCGGCTGGGGCGCGACGGCGCCGCGCACGGAGGAAATCCCCTTCGTCGTCGCCCGCATCGTGTTGCAGGACTTCACCGGAGTGCCGCTGCTCGTGGACCTCGCCGCCATGCGCGCCGCGGTGGCGAAACTGGGCAAAAACCCGAAAATCATCGAACCGCTCGTGCCGGTCGATCTCGTCGTCGACCATTCCGTGCAAGTCGATGTGGCCGGCACGCCCGACGCCTGCGCGCGCAACCTCGACATCGAGTTCAGGCGCAACCGCGAGCGCTACCAGTTTCTCAAGTGGGGCATGCAGGCGTTCGACACCTTCAAGGTCGTCCCCCCCGGCATCGGCATCGTCCACCAAGTCAACCTCGAACACCTCGCCAAAGGCGTGCTCCCGGACGCCGCGACCGCCGGCTCGCCCGAGGGATGTATCTATTATCCGGATACGCTGGTCGGCACCGACTCGCACACCACCATGATCAACGGCCTCGGCATCGTCGGCTGGGGCGTCGGCGGCATCGAGGCCGAGGCCGGCATGCTCGGCCAGCCCGTGTATTTCCTCACGCCCGACGTGGTCGGCGTGCACCTCGCCGGCGCGCTCCGCGAAGGCGTCACCGCCACCGACCTCGCGCTCACCCTCACGCAACTGCTCCGCAAGGCCGGCGTCGTCGGCAAGTTCGTCGAGTTCCACGGCCCCGGCGCCGCCGCGCTTCCCGTCGTGGACCGCGCCACCATCGCCAACATGGCGCCCGAATACGGCGCCACGATGGGCTTCTTCCCCGTCGATGCCGAATGCGTGAACTACCTGCGCGCCACTGGCCGCGACGAAAAACACCTCGCGCTCTACGAAGCCTACTACCGCGCCCAAAACCTCTGGGGCATCCCGCGGCGCGGCGACATTGATTACTCGACCGACCTCTCGCTCGACCTCGCCACCGTCGCCCCCAGCGTCGCCGGCCCGAAACGCCCGCAAGACCGCATCGAGCTTCCGGCCTTGAAGGAAACCTTTGTCAACGCCTTTTCGCGCCCTGTCGCCGAGGCCGGCTTCGGGAAAAAAGCCGCCGACCTCGAAAAGGACATCCCCGTCACGCTTGCCGCCCCCGCCGCCGGGCCGGACGCCGGCCCCCCCCCGCCCCTCGCAAACCTCCGCCACGGCAGCGTGCTCATCGCCGCCATCACGAGCTGCACCAACACCTCCAACCCCTCGGTCATGCTCGCCGCCGGCCTCCTCGCCAAAAAAGCCGTCGAGCGCGGCCTCAAGCCCCGCCCCGCCGTGAAAGCCTCGCTCGCACCCGGCTCGCGCGTCGTCACCGACTATCTCGCCAAGGCCGGCCTCCAACCCTATCTCGACCAGCTCGGCTTCAACCTCGTCGGCTACGGCTGCACCACCTGCATCGGCAATTCCGGCCCGCTCGCCGCGCCGATCGAGGAAGCCGTCGTGCAAAACGACCTCGTCGCCGCCGCCGTCCTTTCAGGCAACCGCAACTTCGAAGCCCGCGTCCACCAGAACATCAAAGCCAACTTCCTCATGTCCCCGCCGCTCGTCGTCGCCTTCGCGCTGGCCGGACGCATCGACATCGACATGACCGCCGACCCCATCGCCACCGGCGCCGACGGACGGCCCGTTTACCTCCGCGACATCTGGCCCTCGCTCTCCGAAATCCGCGACCGGATGCAGGCCGCGCTGAAACCCGAAGTATTCAAAAAATTATACACCGACTTCGCCGCGCAAAACCCGAAGTGGAACGAAATCCCCGCCGCCACCGGCGACGCCTACGCCTTCGCCGCCGAGTCCACCTACATCCAAGAACCGCCTTTCTTCGCAAACTTCGCCCTCGCCCCCGGCGCCATTCGCGAACTCCACGGCGCGCGCGCCCTCGGCATTTTCGGCGACTCCGTGACCACGGACCACATCTCGCCCGCCGGCGCGATCAAAAAAACCTCCCCCGCCGGACAGTATCTCCTCGGGCACGGCGTCGCCTTCGAGGAGTTCAACAGCTACGGCTCCCGCCGCGGCAACGACCGCGTCATGACCCGCGGCACCTTCGCCAACGTCCGCATCAAAAACCTGATGCTCGGCGGCGAAGAAGGCGGCAACACACTTTATATAATGCGGAATGCGGAATGCGGAATGCGGAATGAAAAAAACGCGCCGGAAACCGGACACGCCAACACCGGCACCGCCGCCGGCATCGCCGCCAACACCGCCAACACCGCCGCCGCCGCCACCGGCGCGGCAACGCCGCAATCCGCAATCCCCAATTCCCAATCCGCATTCAAAACGAGCATCTATGATGCCGCCATGCGCTACCAGCGGGACGGCATCCCGCTCATCGTCATCGCCGGCCAGGAATACGGCACCGGCTCGTCGCGCGACTGGGCCGCCAAAGGCACCAGCCTGCTCGGCGTGAAGACGGTCGTCGCCCAAAGCTTCGAACGCATCCACCGCAGCAACCTCGTCGGCATGGGCGTCCTCCCGCTCCAGTTCAAAGACGGCGCCAGCGCCCGGACGCTCAAGCTCGACGGCACCGAAACCTACGACGTGCTGGGCCTCGATGCGAACATCAAACCCCGGCAGGACCTCACGCTCCGGATCACGCGCCAGAACGGCGCCGTGGAAACCGTTCCCGTGCGCTGCCGCATCGACACGCCCATCGAAGTCGATTACTACCAGCACGGCGGCATCCTGCCCTATGTCTTGCGCCAAATCGTGAACAAAAACTGAATCACCCGTTTACTAATAAACTCCAGCCATCCTATTCACTGATGTTGCGCGCCGCCATCGTAGCGCAGGTTGTCAAGCTTCTCGCTTCGCTCGGAACCCAACCTGCCCAGCACGCAACACGTGCGCAGCATAAAACAAACTTGGAAGTCTGCGCTACGACCGAGGCAGCGCGTAACACCAATGACTCCTACCCTTTGCAGACAAAAATCCCCCTTCAGGTAGGGCGAGGCGTCCCGCCGAGCCGCGAGCGGTTAACACCCATTCCCAATGAAAATCACTCTTTTGTAGGGGCGGCGCTTGCGACGCC
>JAIRTK010000547.1 GCA_031254955.1 Opitutaceae bacterium | reverse complement strand
CGGTGAGGGCGGGGGCGGGTGTTGTTGTTGTTGTTGTTGCGGCGGCGGGGGTGGTGGCGGCGGCGGGGGCGGCGGGAGCGGGGGGTGTTTTGGAGTGCGGCGATTCGTTGTCGCTTTCGACGGGTAAATTCATTTGGTCGCCGGCACTGGCGGCGGGCGGGGCAATGAATTGCCCCGTCGAAAGCGGCGATGAATCGCCGCACTCCATAGTGGAGGCGACCATAGTGGAGGCGGCCGTGGTGGAGGCGGCTTCGCCGGCGGCGGGCGGGACGGCGTCCGTGCCACCCGGCCTGCCGGCGGCGAGGGCGGCGAGGGTTTTTTTCTGGCGGCGGGCGGCGATCCAGCGGGCGTTGCGCAGGTAGAAGGGGAGGCGCAGGTAGTCGGCGAAGGTTTTTTTCGCGGCGTCTTCGATGTAGCGGATTTCCACGCCTTCGGCGCGCAGGGCTTCGAGGAGGGGTTCGAGTCTGGCGATTTCGACAAATTTGCGCGCGGTCCAGGCCACGCGGAGGCGCGAGGCGCGGCAGGCGGCGGCGATGCCGGCGGGGCCGGAGGAGTAGTTGAGCATGGCGCAGACGCGGCCCATGGATTGCACGCCGAAGAAGGCGCACACGGCGGCGGAGCTGTTGGCGATGAGCAGGCCGACGGGGTCGCCGGGTCGCGTGCCGGCGCAGAGTTTGGGGCCGAGGAAGAGGCTGGCGGCGAGGAGGCGGCGGTAGGTGAGGGGCTTGAATTGCGGGTCGTCGAGGATGGGCGTGCGGTGGCCGTGGCGGAGGGCGGCTTCGACGAGGCCTTGGAAGAGGGTGATGTTGTTGTCGGCGGTGGCGACGTGGATTTGGGCGAGGATGTCGTAGAGGTCGCGCGCCATGTGCTGGCGTCCGTCGCGTCCGAAGACGCCGGGCGGCGGGTGGAATTTGCGCGGGGGGAGGATGGTGAGGGTGATCTTCGGCGCCCAGCGGCGGCGGACTTTGCCTTTGAGTCGCGAGAAGAGGGTGTGCATGGCGCCGTCGATTTGCACGGGGATGAGGTCGGCGTTGGCCTTGTCGGCAATGAGGCCGGGGCCTTCGTAAACTTTCATGATGCCGCCGGTGACGGTGAGGCGGCCTTCCGGGAAGATGGCGATGGGCGTGCCGGTGCGCGCGAGCGTGGTGAGGGCCTTGATGGCCATGGGCTTGGTGGGGTCGAGGGCGTAAACGTTGACGGCCCAGAAGAAGGGTTTGAGCCACCACTTGGCGGCGAAGTCGGTGTTGATGGCGAAGGTGGGGCGTTCGGGCAGAAACGCGGTGAGCAGCGCGGCGTCGAGGAACGAGGTGTGGTTGGCGATGATGACGCGGCGCTTGCCGGCGCGTTTGAAGTTCTCCATGCCGCGCACCTCGACTTTATACAGCATTTGCAGCGCCCAGCGCAGAAAGGTGTGCACGACCGCCTCGGGCACGAGCGCGATGATGTAAAAGGCGATGACGGCATTGGCGACGGCGAGCAGCAGGATCAACATCCACGCGGGCAGGCCGAGGGCGAAGAGCGCGCCGCAAATGAGCGCGACGACGGCCATGAAGAGCGCGTTGATGACGTTGTTCGCGGCGATGATGCGCGAGCGGTGCGCGGGCGGCGACCAGAGCTGCATGAGCGCGTAGAGCGGCACGCTGAAAATGCCGCCGCAGACGGCGATGCCGAGCAGGTCGAGGCAAAGGCGCGCGCCGGTGAACGAGAAAAACGAAAACGTCTCCGTCACGTAACGGTCGCCGAGGCCGGCGGTGAGCAGCGACGCGTCGATCATGAACAACGAGATCGCCAGGCCCGCGAGCGGGACGAATTTCGCGGTCGCCTCGCCGCGCAGGATTTTGTTGCACAGCATCGAGCCGGCCCCGATGCCGACGGCGAAGATCACGAGCAGCGCGGTGACGGTGTGGTTGCCGGAGTGAAGCTGCGACTCGACGTAGGCGGGCGTGAGCGTGAGCCAGAAGACGCCGATGAGCCAGAACCACGAGATGCCGAGGATGGCGCGAAAGATGCGGCGGCGGCGCGCGGTGAAACGGATGAGGCCGGCGGTGGCCGTGGCGATGTTGGGGTTGATTTTCAGGTCGGACGACTCCGACGGCGCGGCGGGCACGCCGAGACTCGCCGCCCAGCCGCCGACGGCGCAGGCGAGCAGCACCGCGCACACCCAATACGTGCCGCCGGGCGCCTCGATGAGCAGCCCGCCGAGCAGCGTGCCGCCGAGGATGGCGACGTAGGTGACGGCCTCGAAGACGGCGTTGCCCGCCACGAGTTCGCCCTCGCGGAGATGTTGCGGGAGGAGCGCGTATTTGAGCGGGCCGAAAAAGGCGGATTGCGTGCCGAGCAGGAAGATCGTCACGAAGAGCATCCAGGGATTGTCGAGCAGGAGGGCGGCGGCGCCGAAGAGGAGGATGCCGATTTCCCAGATTTTCGTGAGGCGCACGATGCGCGATTTCTCGAACTTGTCGGCGAGCTGCCCGGCAAAGGCGGAGAAGACAAAAAACGGCAGCGCGAAGAGCGCGGCGATGATTTGCGTGATGACGAAGGCGTTCCAGCCCCGGGTGTTCGCGAAGTGGAACGTGGCGAGGATGACGAAGGCGTTTTTGAAAACGTTGTCGTTAAACGCGCCGGTGAGCTGCACGACGAAGAGCGGCAGGAAGCGGCGGGTTTGAAAAAGAGGAAGAATGCGGCCTGGGCCGGAACGGGAGTCGGACATGGGAAGGTGCTGGGAGCGGCGAGACT
This sequence comes from Opitutaceae bacterium, assembly GCA_031254955.1. Classification (GTDB taxonomy): domain Bacteria; phylum Verrucomicrobiota; class Verrucomicrobiia; order Opitutales; family Opitutaceae; genus Termitidicoccus. Next base: position 489 of record JAIRTK010000547.1, on the reverse strand, counting down.
TGGCGGGCCGCGCCGGGGCGTCAACCCCGTGCGCGCACGGACGGCGGAACCCGAGGGGCAACCCAAAGTGGCGCCACCACCGGAATCTTTCCTCTTTATTCTTTCTCTTGCCGGGCCTCTCGCTTCGCTCGAAACGTTTTCGTCGGGAACGGGCAGGGAGTTCCGGGCGAAGCGAGAAGCCCGGCAACCTGCGCTACGCAAGCAGCGCGTAACAGCAGTTATAAACCGAGGTTGCGCGCTGCCTCGGTCGTAGCGCGGACTGGCGGACTGGCGTTTCGCTCGAAACCAAGTCGGCTGCATTCTACGCAGGCGGCGCGTGCTCGGCAGGTTGGGTTCCGAGCGAAACGAGAGGCCTGATACCCATTCCCAATGAGAATCATTCTTTTATAGGGGCGTCGCTTGCGACGCCCGGCTTGATACCCGTGCACCAGCAACGGCCGTGCACTAGCAACGGCCGTGCTTCAGCAACGGGCGTGCACTAGCAACGGG
>JAIRTK010000541.1 GCA_031254955.1 Opitutaceae bacterium | reverse complement strand
CGCCCCCGCCCCCCCGCCCCCCCCAAAAATTTTTTAATACTCTCACCCCCAAACACACCCCCCCCCCCCCCCCCCCCCCCCGAGCGCTTCATGCGTGATTAAATTCGCGGCGGGCCTTGCCGCCGCCGCGTTCGCCACCGCGCCGCTCGCCGCGCAATCTCGCGACAGCCGCGTCCTTGTCTGGTCCGGAGCGGCCGTCGCCAGCGGCACCGCCAGTTGGACCGCCGCCAACGCTTGGATTGACACCGGAGGCGACCTCCTCGCGTTTCAGGACGGCGACGCCGTCCGCTTCGGCTCAAGCGAAGGCATGGAGGAAAGCCTCGCCGTCACGCTCCCCGAAGCCGGCGCGCGCGTCTCGGCCATGTATGTCAATTTCTCCTCCACCGTCACCAGCACGCTCGCGTTTGTCGGCGGCCCGCTTGCGGGCGACGGCGCTTTCGCCGCGCCCGGTTCCCCCGAAATCGCCGCCACCGCCACCACCGCCCTCCCCGGTCTGCCCTCCGGCTACGACCCCTCCCCGCTCGGACGCCTCTACATCAGCGGCGGCTACAACAAGACCACCGTCGAGTTCCGCTCCACCGATCCCGCCACCGGCGGCCCCGTGAACCCCTCCTTCGCGCGCGACATCATCTACAACTACCCCGTCAACGAGGCGTTCCTCTACTTCAACACCCCCGGCGCCACCCTCGCCTCCAACCTCCACCTCGTCCGCGACGGCACGGAAAACAGGTATTTCAAGCTCGCCCTCGCCGACGGCGCCAACTTCGCCGGCGACATCCACCTCGGCAGCAACTACGGCCTCTTCCAGCTCTACGCCGGCCTCGTCGAGCCAAACGCCGCGCAAAACGACTACCGCATCGAAATCTCCGGCAACATCATCGGCCCGTCCGACGCCTACGGCAACGTCTACGGCGTGTTCTCCAACTGGCACTCCGGCACCACCGTCCTCTCCGGCTCCGCCAACCGCTACGGCGGCACCCTCATCCGCCGGGGCACCGTCCTCGTCACCTCCCCCGGCGCGCTCGGCTCCGGCGGCGTGCAAATCTACGAAACCGGCCACCTCGTCTTCCAAGGCCTCCCGCGCACCATCCTGCCCATGTCCTTCTTTCAGGACACCAACGCCGCCACCCCCGCCACCACCGGCACCATCACCCTCATCGACAGCGACCTCGTCTTCCGCCGCGTGCCCAACCACGCCGCCCAAAGCAACGCCTTCGGCGCCTACAACTACGTCGAATCCAAGTTCGCCACCCTCATCCTCACCGGCACCTCCCGCCTCCTCGCCATCCCCTCCGGCACCTCCCTCAGCGTCCTCGGCGGCCCCGGCGCAGCCATCACCGTCGGCGACCACTCCACGCTCATCCTCGACGCCCATACCAACACCCGGCCCGGCCTCACCATCCCCATAAAAACGCTCACCCTCGACGGCGGCACCCTCGTCCTCCGCCCCGGCGCCTCCCTTACCGTCGGCGAAGCCGCCACGCTCGCCGGCGACGCCAAAATCGCCTTCGAAGCCGGCGGCATCGCCCGCCTCGCCTACGGCGCCGGCAGCGACCCCCGTCTCGCCACCGAAAAGGCCGAAGACGCGGACGCCACCCTCTACACCGTCCCCGACGGCATGACCGTCACCACCACCCTCGACCCCGGCGCCAACACCTACTTCGTCGTCAACCAAGCCGCGCACCCCCTCAAAAGCGTGGCCATGTCCGCCAACGCCGTCGGCGCCGTGATGGACACCCTCGGCGCCCGGCTCTCCGACAACTTCCTCCAACCCGTCGCCGACCGCCCCGCCGGCAAACGCCGCTGGGCCAACACCGCCTGGACGCGCGCCTTTCACCGCACCGTCGGGCGCGACACCGAGGGCGCCGCCATCCCCGGCCACGAAGGCAAACTCAACGGCGCCCTCGTCGGCCTCGACGCCACGCTCAACGGACGCCTCCTCATCGGCTTCCACGCCGGCCTCGCCGACAGCGAACTCGACTCCACCAACGGCACCAACCTCACCGCCGCGCAACGCTTCTACGGCGCCCACCTCGCCCAGCGCCTCGGCCTCTTCTATCTGGCCGCCCACCTCTCCACCTCCACCGCCGATTCCAGCTCCCGCCGCTACTCCGAGGCAGGCTCCACCATCGCCCGCTGGGACACCGCCTGCCACAGCGGCGGCGGCGAACTCGGCGCCGTCCTTCCCGCCTGGCCGGGCTTCACCCTTCGCGCCTCCGCCGGCTTCCGCCACATGAAATTCAAAACCCAAAAACACGTCGAGACCGGCCCGGGGGCGATGGAAATCGCCGACTTCTCCGACGACCTCTCCCAAGCCGTCCTCGCCCTCCGCGGCAGCCAACGCTTCCGGCTCTTCCAGCGCGACTTCTCGCTCGACCTCTTCGCCGCCCGCAAGGACTCCACCACCCGCCCCCGCACCACGCTCAAGGCCGCCTTCGTTTCCGACCCCGACCGCACCCCCGTGCCACTCGAATGCCAGGACTACTACGACGACCGCTTTTCCTGCGGCGCCTCGCTCCGCGTGAACATCTCCCCAAACACCCTCGCCGGCCTCAACTACGAACACGAATCCACCGGAAAAGACGACGGCGACACCATCGGAATCCTCATCGGCTACCACTGGTAAAAATCCCAAACCCAACCTTCAAAATCACCGCCACCCATGAAACCCGCCCCCCTCGCCCTCGCCGCCGTCGCCGTCGCCCTCCTCGCCCCACCCGCCGCCGCGCACCCCACCCCCAGCCCCGCCACCATCTCCGCCGACACCACCGAGACCGGCGTCACCTACGCCAACACCCCGTCCGGCGCCGGCCCGGTGCTCTCCATCAACACCGGCGTCGCCTACTCCGCCTCCGACCTCCGCCTCACCAGCCCCTCCACCGCAGCCAACGGCAAATGGCTCCTCCGCCTCCAAGGCGGCGCCCGCGCCACCCTGCGCCGCGCCGCCCTCTCCGCCACGCACCCGACCAACCCCGGCGCCAGCGGCGCACTCATCTTCGTTTACACCAACAACACCGCCAAAACCACCCTCCTCGACGCCGCCGCCCTCGCCCTCGACAGCGCCGCCCCCAACACCCGCGGCCTCGCCCTCGGCGCCGGCGGCAACGTCCACGCCACCCTCGCCGGCAGCGCCATCCGCTCCACCGGCGCCACCTCCACGCCCCTCGTCATCGAAGGCGGCGGCGATGTCGTCATCGCCACCTCCACGCTCGCCACCACCGGACGCCTCTCCCCCGGCGTCCACATCATGACCCGCCACATTGCCGCCAACCTCACCCTCGAAAACACCACCATCACCACCACCGGCGCCGACGCCTCCGGCATCACCATCCACGCCTCCGCCGTCACCCGCGACACCGTCAACATCGCCACCGTCACCCTCAAAAACACCACCCTCACCGCCGCGAAAGCCTGCGGCATCGACATCAACCCCGACCTCCCCGTCCTCAACCGCCCCCCCATTGACAAAGTCGCCGTTCACCCTGAATGGGAAGGCGTCTATAACCTTGAGCTTGACCGCGCCACCCTCGCCGGCGCCCAAGGCGCCCTCCGCGCCACCACCCTCTACGCCAACAACGGCGCCTCCCGAAAAACCCTCCCCACCACCATCAACCTTACCCTTAAAAACTCCTCCACCCTCGCCGGCGCCGTCGCCATCGCCGGCTCGACGACACTCAACCTCACCCTCGACGCCACCTCCACCCTCGACACCGGCCTTGTCCTCGCCGACACCGCCACCCTCACCCTCGCCACCCCCGCCCGCCTCGCCGCCCCGCTCGCCCTTGGAGGACGCTCCCGCTGGGAACTCCCCGCCCCCGCCACCCTCGCCGCCAAACTCGCCCTCGTGGGCCGCCCCACGCTCGCCTTCGCCACCGCGCAAAACCACGCCCTTGTCCTTGAGGCGGGCATCACCGGCAAAGCCGGCGCCATCATTGCCATCGCCGACACCACCGCCGCCGCCCGCGAAATCCACCTCATCGTTGACAAAACCAACACCTTCCCCACCGACCGCGACTTCGCCCTCGACCCCGCCACCGCCAGCCGCCTCGGAGCCGCCCGCGTCCTCGCCGCCCGCCCCGACGGCCTCTGGCTCGTCCCCGCCGCTGCCGCCGTAGTGCCTGACCTTGCGTCAAGCCGCGAACGCGTGAGGCCGTCCGCCGATCCCGGCGCGACACAAAGTCGCGCCCTACAGTCCCCCGCCCCCGCCCCCGACGCCTACACCGCCCCCCTCGCCGCCATCGGCGCGCGCAACGCCACCGCCACCATTACCGGACGCGTCTTCAACCTCGCCACCGGCTACTACCTCAAAAACGCCGAAGTCCGCCTCGACGGCACCGACAACACCGTCTTCACCGACGACGCCGGCTACTACGCCATCGCCGTCCCCCCCGGCCCCGTCTCCCTCACCGTCACCTACGCCAGCGTCCGCCCCGCCACCGCCACCGCCGACACCACGCACGGCGGCACCCACCGCCTCGACTTCGACCTCCAGCCCATCACCATCGCCGCCACCCCCGCCGCCACCGCCGCCACCGGCGAAAAAGTCATCACCCTCGACGCCTTCAACGTCACCGCCGAACGCGACGGCCAAGCCAAAGCCATCCAAGACCAACGCGCCGCCCCCAACGCCATGACCGCCATCGCCACCGACAACTTCGGCGAACTCTCCCTCGGCGCCCTCGGCGAATTCCTCCGCTTCATGCCCGGCATCACCCTCGACGGCGTCGCCGAACCCGAAGGCGTCCGCGTCGGCGGCCTCGACGCCAAATACACCAACTTCACCCGCGACGGCGTCGCCGTCGCCGCCTCCACCTCCGACATGGGCGTCTCCTACACCGGCGGCAACTCCGGCGGCAACAACGCCCGCGCATTCAACCTCCTCCCCATGTCCGTCGTCGGCATCGAATCCATCGAATTTCACCACACCCTCACCGCCCGCATGGACGCCGGCGGCGCCGCCGGCACCGTCAACATCGTCAGCAAAAACCTCTTCACCCGCAAAAAAGACGAATTCCGCTTCCAAATCGGCCTCAACGGCTCCTCCGACCACATCGACCTCTCCCGCACCTACATGCCCGACGACCGCCGTTACCACACCACCCTCCCCGGCTTCCAATTCAGCTACGGCGGCGTCTTCGACCAAGGCCGCCTCGGCGTGGACCTCAGCGCCTCCTACAACGAATCCTACATCTTCACCCAATACACCCAGTCCACCTACGCCTACAAAAACCCCGCGCCCGGCCTCCACCCCGAAGGCACCGACTTCGACGCCGATCCCCCCATCACCGGCCTCCAGTTCCTCACCTCCCACTCCTTCCGCACCCGCGGCTCCGTCAACCTCACCACCGACTACAAACTCTCCTCCCGCCTCGTCCTCGGCCTCCGCGCAAACTACTCCTTCTACGACAACGAATACTTCACCATCAGCCAGGCGCTCTGGGGACGCATGGCCAGCGGCATGTTCATCTACGGCCCCAGCGAAGGCTACGACCTCAACCACTCCGACCTCACCCGCATCATCGTCCATGCCAACAACGGCATCAACGCCCGCGTCGAACAAACCCGCAACAACCGCCTCAACCACACCGCCAACCACCTCATCTCCCCCCGCCTCTCCTACAAACACGGCCCCCTCGCCGCCGAACTCCGCCTCGGCTACTCCCGCTCCGAAACCACCAACCGCTCCGCCGAAAAAGGCTACTTCTACTCCAACGGCATGATCATCTCCCGCCTCGGCTGGACCGCCACCCGCGACTCCTCCACCTCACCCGAGTGGACCCTCGCCCAAATCTCCGGCGAAGGCGAAAACTGGTCCAACGCCGAAAACTGGGCGCGCGGCGACAACTTCACCGAACCCCACCGCCTCGCCGACACCGACAACACCGCCGAACTCCTCTCCGCCTACCTCGACCTCACCTACGCCACCCGCGTCCTCGGCCACCCCGTCACCTTCAAGTTCGGCGGCGGCGCCCGCAACAACGACTTCTCCTACAACGCCCGCTACGCCTACTACACCTACGTCGGCGACACCTACGACCAACGCCAAGCCACCCTCCCTTGGAACCAAAACTACTCCTTCAACTTCAAACTCGGCGGCAAAGGCGGCAACATCGACTCCCTCTCCTGGCCCGTCCTCAACTCCCGCGAACTCTACTCCACCTTCCTCGCCCACCCCGAGCAATTCAACCCCGACACCGTGGACGACTTCCGCCGCAACCTCCTCGCCCCCCGCGACCTCACCGAACGTATCGAGGCCGCCTACCTCGAACTCAACACCCGCCTCGGCCCCTTCGGCATCAACGCCGGCCTCCGCGACGAACGCACCATCACCGACGTGAAAATCCTCCAAATGCGCCCCAACGACGAAGTCACCGCCGCCGGCCTCTCCACCTCCTCCATCCCCGGCATCCTCTACCAGTATCACGACGGCCACCGCGCCACCCGCCACCGCACCTACAACAACCTCTTCCTCTCCGGCGGCATCAAATACGACTTCACCAAAAACCTCCGCCTCCAGCTCTCCGCCTCCCAATCCATGCTCCGCCCCGACTACGGCAACATCGCCGGCGTCGTCGCCTACCCCGACTCCGCCTACACCACCCAAATGTGGATCCCCAACCCCCTCCTCAAACCCGAACTCACCACCAAAACCTTCGCCCGCCTCGAATGGTATCTCCGCCCCGCCGGCCTCCTCTCCCTCTCCGCCTACCGCCTCGACATAAAAAACAAACAAATCCGCGGCATCGAAATCCCCCACACCCAAGCCTCCAGCCAAGTCGGCTTTGAGCTTGAGGAATACACCACCATCCGCGACCCCTCCGGCGGCGCCTCCGGCCCCGACGGCACCCCCGAAGACGGCGACACCGGCCCCGCTTACGTCGAAATCCCCATGCGCTACATGTCCACCATCAACGCCGAAGGCACCCGCAACGTCCTCGGCCTCACCCTCGAATACCGCCAGCAACTCACCTTCCTCCCCGGCCTCCTGAAAGGCACCCGCCTCTTCGGCTCCATCACCCTCAACGACCTCCAGAACGCCCGCGACGACTACGAACGCATCTGGAACGTCGAAAAATCCGCCAACGGCGGCATCGGCTACCGCTACGGACGCTTCAACATCCAGTTCCGCGCCTCCTGGACCGACGACGTCCTCGACGCCGTCTCCCGCCCCTCCCCCGGACGCTACTACTACGAAAACGCCAAAGTTTACCGCAAAGGCCGCACCATCGTGGACATCACCGGCGCCCTCCGCCTCAACCCCCACCTCGAAATCGGCTTCGGCGTCCGCAACCCCCTCAACACCCCCTACTGCCTCTACTCCGAAAAACAACACCGCCTCCGCGCCTACCGCTACGACGGCGCCGTCTGGAGCTTCAACCTAAGAGGCACCTTCTGACGCCCCCTCCCCCTCCCCCTCCCCATCGTTCTCGTTCTCGTTCTCGTTCTCGTTCTCTCCGCCCACCTCCGCCTCTTTCCTCTTTCTCTTTCTC
>JAIRTK010000491.1 GCA_031254955.1 Opitutaceae bacterium | reverse complement strand
GTCTAACAAAATTACAATAGGGCAGGCCGAAAGACGGTATGAAAGGCGAGGATGTAGGGGCTTCGCTTGCGAAGCCCGTCGCGGAAGGATGCCACGGGTTTGCTTCCGCCAGTGCGCCGCCGCAGTCGCATAAAACACAAACGCGCGCGACTGCCGTCCGGCAACGGGCTTCGCAAGCGAAGCCCTTACATCCGCCGCCGCGCACCTCTCTGTCCGCTGTGTCACTTCGCTCAATCCTTCTTTTTGTTAGACGCTCTTAATAAATCATCCGCCTATGGCTCCGCCCAATCCTACCAACGCGGAAAACAACGGCTTGACGGGCAGCGGCATCGGGCGCGCGACCGGAAGAACGTCCTGCCCGCGCGCGTGGAAACGTGCCGCAGGCTCACGCAGACGAACCTGAAGTTCATCCTCTGGTTGCGGGCCTGTTGGTTCCCCGAGCTTCCCTTGACCCATTTCCTGCCCGCCCTGCGCCGCTTATATCAATTCCCAATGAAAATGACTCTTTTGTAGGGGCGTCGCTTGCGACGCCCGGCTTGATAAGCGTGCACCTGCAAAGGCCGTGCTCCAGCAACGGGCGTGCTCCAGCAACGGGCTTCGCAAGCGAAGCCCCTACATGGCTCTGCTTCTAAAGGGGACTTTTCACTGGGAAAGGGGATTATATCAACATTTATAAGGGTGAATTTTAGACACCGTTCAAGGGCCTCTTAAAAAGGGCCTGCTTCAAAGTCGAATCCCCAAGGCGTCACCCCAAGGCGCTCGCGCAAGGAGCGGCGGCGTCCCGCCGCCGGACGAGGCGAAGCCTCGCCTGTTTGCGAGGGGCGGCACGAAAGCCCAGTTGCGCCTGGCTGCGTGAAAGCCCGCGGGGGCAGGGCGCGCGCGTTGCGCGCGTCCGGCGGCGGGACGCCGCCGCTCCTTGCGCGAGCGCCCTTCCTTGTCCTTTTTGATGCGGACTTCTCTTTGAATAACGCCCGGCCTCCGCGCCGTCCGTTTTTGGCGGAAAAGAGAAGGCGCGGCAGGCAAGTGTTTTTGTTTCCTTGCCCTTATAATCATGCTGAACCTTTTTCACATTTATCAAAATCCGGAGACCTGCGACGGCTCGGCGGGGACGCCTCGCCCTACCCTTAACGGCTTCTTTAGTGGGATTTTCATTCGCAAAGGGTATCATAACTGAGGTTGCGCGCTGCGTGGCGGCGTGGGGCTTGACCTTGCGTCAGGCTGCGCACATGGGAGGCCGCACAGGCCATTTGCGGTCTGACGCAAGGTCAGGCTCTGTGAAATTTCACCTCCGCGTAAATTCAGTCAGTTAACAATAGGGAATTATACCTATTCCCAATGAAAAGCATTCTTTTGTAGGGGCGTCGCTTGCGACGCCCGGCTTGATAACCGTGCACCTGCAATGGGCGTGCACCTGCAACGGGCTTCGCAAGCGAAGCCCCTACATGGCTCTGCTTCTATAGTGTCGTGTTCACTGGGAAAGGGGATTACCTGTTCTCGCTTTTCTTTCGCGATGTTTCGAGAACGAGAACGAAGAACGAAGAACGAGAACGATTTTTATGGGGGTTACGGGTTCTTCAATTCCGGGGCGTGGCGGATGTCGCGGGCTTGGGCAAGGTAAACCATTTCCTCGGCGATGTTCGTCGCGTGGTCGGCGATGCGTTCGAGGGACTTGGAAATGAACATCAACTCCAGCGCGCGGCTGATGGTATCGGGGCGCTCGATCATGAAACTGCTCAGCTCGCGGTAGAGTTGTTTGTTGAGTTGATCGACTTCGGAGTCCCGCCGGATGACGGAGAGCGCCTTGGCCTGGTTGTCGGCTTCGAGGAAGCAGTCGAGCGCGTCGCGGAGCATTTCGAGCGCGATGGATGCCATGCGGGGGATGTCAATGCAGGGCTTGAGCGGTGGCCCGGAGGCGAGGCGGATGGCGCGCTTGGCGATGCCGGTGGCCTCGTCGCCGACGCGTTCGAGGTCGTGCGAGGCCTTCATGCCGACGATGACGAGGCGCAGGTCGGTGGCGATGGGCGCGCGGAGGTTCATGTAGCGCACGGCTTCGTCGTCGATGGCGATTTCGAGCCGGTCGATTTCGTCGTCGGCGGAGATGACGTTTTGCGCCAGGGCGGCGTCGGATTCGGTGAGCGCGCGGAGCGCGAGGCGGACGTGCTCGATGGCTTTCCCGCCCATGAGGACAAGCCGGGAGCGGAAGGTTTCAAGCTCGGTGTCGAAGAAGCGTTTCATGGTGAATGCGGATTGCGGATTGTGGAATGTGGATTACGCCGGATGAGGCTGGCAGGGCTGGTGGGATGAATGAGGCTGGTGAGATGAATGGAATGAGTGGGATGGATGACAGAGTGGTGATGTTCTTTATTCTTTCCTCTTTATCTTTAGTCTTTCTCTTTATTCTTTCCTCCCCCTTCCCGAATCCCTGCCTCCCGCGAGAGAAAGAGAAAGATAAAGAGGAAAGAATAAAGAATGAAGGGGGCGCGCACGGCGGGGTCAGCCGAAGCGGCCGCTGACGTAGGCCTCGGTTTGCGGATTGGACGGACTCATGAAGATGGTGCGGGTGTCGGCGTGCTCGATGAGGCGTCCGAGATAAAAGAAGGCGGTGAAGTCGGAGCAGCGGGCCGCCTGCTGCATGGAGTGGGTCACGATGATGAGGGTGTAGCGGCGTTTGAGTTCGTGGATGAGTTCCTCGATCTTGGCGGTGGCGATGGGGTCGAGCGCGGAGCAAGGTTCGTCCATGAGGATGATTTCCGGGCCGACGGCGAGGGCGCGGGCGATGCAGAGGCGCTGCTGCTGCCCGCCGGAGAGGCCGAGGCCGCTTTCGTGGAGGCGGTCCTTCACCTCGTCCCAGAGGGCGGCGCCGCGGAGGCTGCGCTCGACCACCTCGTCGAGGCGGGATTTTGTATTTATCCCTTGGATACGGAGGCCGTAGGCGATGTTTTCGTAGATGGATTTCGGGAAGGGGTTGGATTTTTGGAAAACCATGCCGACGCGCTTGCGAAGCTCGATGGGATCGACATCGGGGCGGTTGATGTCGATGCCGTTGATCTTGATGGAGCCGCGTCGGATGGCGGTGCCGTCGATGAGGTCGTTCATGCGGTTGAGGCAGCGGAGGAGCGTGGACTTGCCGCAGCCGGAGGGGCCGATGAAGGCGGTGACGCGTTTCTCGGGGAGGCGGAGGTGGATGTCGTCGAGGGCCTTTTTCTCGCTGTAGTAGAAGTCGAGACCGGTGATTTCGATGAGGGTGCGGACGGGGGCGGGGGGGGCGATTTTCGATTCTCGATTTTCGATTTTTGGGGTGCGTGGCGGCGGGAGGGTCATCGGCATTTTTGGCGTTTTTGTTTGTTGCCCGCGGACTGCACGGAAGGAAAACACGCGCGCGGCGGGCTTGGTTTTTGGGAAGGCGGGAAATGCTTTGGGATTCGGAATTTTTATGGCTGGGATTTCTCCCCTCCTCACCATTTGTAGGCGCGGCGGAGGCGGGCGCGGAGGATGATGGAGGCGGCGGCGATGAGGGCGACGAGCAGGAGGAAGACGAGGGCGCTGCCGTATTGGACGCGCTCGGTGTGTTCGTTTTGCGGGATTTTGGAGCTGACGACGTAGATGTGGTAGGGGAGCGCCATCACGCCTTGGAAGAAGAAATCGCTGATTTCCGAAACCTGCCAGGGGAGCTTGTCGCGGACGACGTAGGCGGCGGTGAACATGATCGGCGCGGTTTCGCCGGCCACGCGCGCGATGCCGAGAATCGACGAGGTGAGGATGCCGGGGAGCGCGCAGGGGAGGACGGCTTTGCGGATGGTCTGCCACTTGGTCGCGCCGAGCGCGAGCGAGCCTTCGCGGAAGCCGCGCGGGACGGCCTTGAGCGATTCCTCGCCGGCGGTGATGACCACGGGCAGCACCATGAAGGCGAGGGTGAACCAGCCGGCCATGAGGGAGACGTTCCAGCCGAAAAAGATCACGAACATGCCGAAGCCGAAGAGTCCGAAAACAATGGAGGGCACGCCGGCGAGGTTGAGGATGGCGAGGCGGATGACGCGCACGACGGGGCCGGATTTGGCGTATTCGCTGAGATAGATGGCGCTGGCGACGCCGAGCACGAGCGCGATGGTCATCGAGCCGGCGACCAGCAGCAGCGTGCCGACGATGCAGGGGAGGATGCCGCCGGCGGAATAGACGATGGCTTGCTCGTTGGTGAAGCGCGGCGCGGGGCGGCCTTCGGCGGCGGCGCGGGCGGTCTCGGTGGCGCGAAAGGCGCGGTAGTCGCGGTCGCCGAGCCGGTGCGCGGCGCCTTCGTATTCGAAGACGTGGAGGGTCTCGGGGGCCTCGGTGAAGAAGGTCGTGTTGACGAAGGGAAAGCGGGACGAGAAGACGGTGCCGGCGCCCTTGAAGACGATGTTGCCAAGGACCAGCGCGCCGCAGAGCAGGATGCAGTAGGTGGCGGCGCGGAAGAGCGAGAAGAGGGCGCGTTCGCGCCAGACGAGGGCGCCGCCTCGGGAGCGGAAGGGATTTTCGGGGGCGTTTTTGGCGGTGTCCATCATTCGGCGATGCGGTAGCGGGTGATGATTTTCTGCGCGGCGTAGTTGATCGCCAGCGAGAGGAGGAAGAGAGCGATGCCCACCACGAAGAGCGCGCGGTAGTGGATGCCGCCGCGCACGACCTCGCCCATCTCCTGCGCGATGATGCCGGTCATGGTGTGCACGGGTTGGGTGAGGGCGGCGGGGCCGGAGGTGAAGTCGGGGATGGCGATGCGGTTGCCGGCGCAGAGGAGCACGATCATGGTCTCGCCGATGACGCGGCCAAAGCCGAGCAGGATGGCGGAGATGATGCCGGAGAGGGCGGCGGGCGTGATGATTTTGACGATGGTCTGGAGGCGGCTCGCGCCGAGCGCGCAGGAGGCCTCTTTCAGCGCGCGGGGCACGTTGTTGAGCGCGTCCTCGGCCAGCGTAAAGATTGTGGGAATCGAGATGAGCGCGAGCAGGCAGCCGGCGGTGAGGGCGTTGAGGCGTTCGATGATGGGAAAGCCGGGCACCCAGTGCACCCAGCCGGCTTGCGAGAAGCGGCGCAGCAGCTCGCCGAGGACGGCGATGCCGAAGAAGCCGAGCACGACGGAGGGGAAGGCCGAGATGAACTCGATGGCGGGCTTGATGAGGCGCTGTTCGCGCGGGGTGGCGACTTGGTTGACGTAGATGGCGGCGCCGACGCCCAGCGGGACGGCGATGAGTAGTGCCACGATGGATACAAGCAGCGAGCCGGTGAACAGGGGGATGATGCCATACCAGTCCTGCCAGAAACTCGCGGTCAGCCAGTCGCGTCCGAAAATGAACGCGGAGAGGCTGGCGGTGAGGGGGACGGGTTGGGCGTAGTCCCACGCGGCGAGCTTGCGCTCGATTTCCGGGAATGTGGCGATGCAGGCGCGCGTCTGGCGTTTGAACTCGTCCATGCGCGCGTCGAGACCCGGTTCGATTTGGGCGAGCGACGGGGCGGCGGTGAGCAGGGTTTCGAGTCCGGCGGCGAAGGCGGCGTTGGTCTCGCGGTAGAGCGGCAGGGTGTCGAGGATGGGCTGGAGTTCGGCGGCGAAATCAACCGGCTCGATGACGACTTGCGCGGCCTCCGCGGCGCGGCCTTCGGCGAGTAGCTGGGCGCGTTGGGTGGTTTTGTCCTCGTTGACGTTGAAGCGCGTCTTGATGGCGGCGGCGACTTCGCCGAGGTCGGAGACGAGGCCGCGAATCGGCATCACGGCGTCGCTGAACCGGACGGAAAAATCGTCGAGCGCGGCGAGGCGGGCGTTGGCGTCGGCGGGGGAGAGCCGCTGGTTTTGGGTGAGTTGCGTGAAGGCGGCGAGCCGCAGGTCGTAAAGCCGGCGGGTGAGCGCGGTGTGGGCGGTTTCCTGGCGCCGGATGTGGTCGATGTATTCGAGTCCGGCCTGGCGGTAAACGGTGAGGTTGCGCTGGTTTTGTCCGAAGAACGCCGCGCCTTCGCGGAAGAGAAACACCATGATGAGCGCGAGCACGATGAGCGCGACGAGGGCGTTGCCGCCGAAGAACGCCTGGATGCATTCGTCGAGCGTGAGGCCGAGGAAGCGGGTGCGTTTTCGGGTGATGGCGAACGCCGGGCGCGCGGTCGTGGCGGAGGAGGGGATGGTGTTTTCGGCGGTGGCGGGCATGGCGGAATGGCGTTTATAATCGTCCTCGTTCTCGTCCTCTTTCTCGTTCTCTTTCTCTTTTGTTTTCTTTCATTCTCATGCTCGTTCTTTTTTGTTCTCTCTCGTTTCCGTGCTCTTTTGTTTTCGTTCTCGTTCTCTCTTTTTTCTGGTTTCTGTTGAGGCTGGTTTTTGTTTTTCGGGGCGTTTCGAGAACGAGAACGAGAACGAGAAAGAGAACGATTTTTGAGAGGCGGTGGAATGCTGCGCGGCGGTTTACCGCACGCCGACGAAACCCACTTTCTCGGCGATGCGCTGGCCGGCGTCGCTGAGGGTGAACTCGACGAATTTCGCGGCCTCGCCGACGGGGTCGCCGTTGGTGTAGTAGAAGGTCGGGCGGGCGTAGGGATACTGTTTCGCGAGGACGGATTCCTTGCTCGGGGTCGCGCCGTCGATGGCCGCGACCTTGATGCCGGGGACGTCGAGGTAGGCGAGGCCGACGTAGCCGATGCCGTTGGGATTGCGGGCGACCTCGGAGGCGATCTGCTCGTTGCCCGCCATCTTTTGCGAGGAGCCGGCGTAGTCGCGTTTGCTCATGGCGAGTTCCTTGAAGTCGGCGTAGGTGCCGGACGAGGTGTTGCGGGTGTAGATGGAGATTTTCCCCGGATTGCCGCCCACGGCGGACCAGTCGGTGATGTCGCCGGTGAAGATTTGCTCGATCTGGCGACGGGTCAGGCCGGCGACGGGGTTGGCGGCGTTGATGATGACGCCGATGCCGTCGTAGGCGACGATGATGGGCTTGAGCGTGACGCCCTTGGCCTTGCCGGCGGAAAGCTCGGTGGCCTTGGCGCGGCGCGAGGACATGCCGATCTGCGCGGTGCCGTCGATGATGGCGGTGATGCCGGTGGTGGAGCCTTCGGCGGCGATTTCAAACGAGGCGCCGGGATGGGCGGCCTTGTATTCCTCGGCCAGCATGGGCACGAGCTTGGCGCCGAGCGTGTCGGAGCCTTTGATGACGAGTTTGTCGGCGCGGGCAAGGCCGGTGAAGGCGAGCGCGGCGGCGGTGATGACGATCAGTTTTTTCATGGTTGGGATGGGTTTGGGAATGGGAGATTTCGGAACGGGAAAAATTTGTATTTGTTTTTATGATACGCCTCCTTTTCGCCCTCTTTTCCTTTCCTCTTTTCTCCTCCCCCTTTTCTTTCTTCTTTCCTCTTTCCTCTTTCTCTTTTCCCTTTCTCTTCCGTCTCGGCGGACGTTTTTTTGAAGGGAGAAGGAAGAGGGAAGAGGGAAGCGGGAAGAGGAAAGAGAAAGAGGAAAGAGGAAAGAAGGAGGGCAGGGGGAGGGCAGGGGAGGCGTGGCTTCAGAAGTTTACTTGCAGTTGCGAACGGAGGCCGCTGACGCTTTCCTGATTGGCGGCGCCGCCGGCGGCGCGTCCGCCCGCGGTCCCGCCGCCGACGTAGCCGAGCTGGAGCTTCAGGTCGTTGCCGAGAAGGTAGTAATTAATGCCGAGGTAGTATTCGTTGAGGTAGTTGGTGGTGGCGGCGGAGCCGAGGGTGTTGGAGGAGCGGATGCCGTCGGAGACGCGGATGCCGCGTCCGTCGGTGTCGGTGTAGCTATAGCGTCCGACGAGTTCGCATTTTTCGGTCAACATGCAGGAGGGCTGTATCCAGAAACCTTTGACATAGGAATTGGCCTTGGCGCCGTCGGGGGCCGTGCCGCCGACCTCGGCATAGAGAAATTCGGTGGCGACTTGCAGGCGTCCGCAGGTGAGATTGAGAAACGCCGCGCCTTGGGTGATGTCGTCGCCGCGCCCGATGTTGGCATTGCCCAGGCCGCCTTGGTCCGGGAGCCACGCGCCGGCCACGCCGGCGAGGCAGGCGACGGCGCCGAGTTTGCCGCTGTAGCCGGCGTTGGCCCAGTAGGCGGGGGTGTTGCTTTTGCCGACGGTGGCGGGGCTGGTGGTGTCGGCCACGAAGGTCGCGTCGGCGTTGCGCTCGGGATTGGTGATCGCCAGCCCGGCGAAGAAGCCGGTGGTCTTGCCGGAAAAGGCGGCGGGGTTGTAGTCGGCGAAGAGGCCGATGCGGTAGCTGGCCGCGCCGAGGCGGCGTCCGTTGTTGTCCTCCGCGAAATAGCGGGTGGCGCCGGAGCGCTCGATGGCTTTCAGGCTGCCGGAGGAGGTGTATTCCTCGTGGCCGAAGTTCACCTTGCGGTAGCCGATGTCGAACTGGAAGGGCAGGTCGCTGATGTTTCCGGCCCAGCGGATATAGGCTTTGTCAAAGGATTTGCCGGCGAAGTCGTAGTTGAGGTCGGCGGACCAGTTCGCGTTGAGCGTGGCTTTTACGCCAAAATAAACGCGGCGCAGGAAAAAGTGGTTCGCCGAGGGCGGGCCGTTGCCGGAGTCGGGGTCGGTGCCGAGACCCGCATACTGGGCCTGAAGGCGTCCGGTGATCGAGACGGCCTTGGTGCTTTTGCCGCCCGAGATGGTCGTGGTGACGGCCTCGTGGCTCTCGGAGGCAAGCTCGGCGCGGATGTCTTCGGCCTCCTGGTCGGAGAGGACGCCTTTGCGGACGAGGGCGTTCAGGAGCGCGCCGCTATCCTGGGCGCGGACGGCGGGCGCGGTGAACGCGGCGCCGAGTGCGAGCGCGCCCAGCGAGAGGAGCGCGAATCGTTTTTTGAGGAGTCTGGTGGAGGACATGGGTCTTGGTGTGTGATGAGCGCGACCGGCAAACGCGCCGGGCGCACCAAGACCTTGCGCTCCGCGTGTGGCGGAATCGTGGCGGGAGTGTTACGAATGCGTGAACTCGCCGGAATTCGGACGCGGGTGTCCGCCTGGGCGGCGTCACAGATGCCCAAATTCGCCGTCGCGCAGGAACGCCTCCACCTGGGCAAGCACCGGACGGCGCCATGACAGCCAGGTGTGCGAGCAGGGAAACTCGATGAAATCGCTCATGCCGTCGAGCCGCGCGCCGGCAACGCCGACCTTTCCGTCATCGGGACCCTGTATCCAGCATGAGAATACAGGATTGAGCGAGCGGTTGCCCGCGATGACGCCGACCTCCGCCGCCGCCGGCCAGGCGCCGAGTTGCGCGGGCAGCGAGTCCGCCCCCGTGCCGAGCCGGGCGCCGTTGACGCCGGTGAACAGGCTGAAAAGAGGATTGCCGCGCAGCCGGTCGACCACCTCGCTGCCATGATTGGGCGGCGCGATCATCACGATGCGGCCAAGGTTGGCCGGCGCGGGCCGGTCGCGCAGCCAGAGGCGCACGACGATGCCGCCCATCGAGTGGGTGACAAAATGCAGGCGCGGCGCGCGGTCCGCGCCGTGTTCCCGCAGCGTCGCGGGCAGCCATTCATTCGCGAGCTGTTCCAGCGGCAGCGTGCGCGAAGGGTAGGACACGTTGACCACGCGGTAGCCCCCGCGCCGAAGCACGGATGCCACACGATTCATCGACACGCGCGTGCGGCCGAGGCCGTGGAGCACAACGACGACATCCGGCGTCAAGCGGGCCGCGCCCCCGGACGAAGATGCCGATGCCGCGAGCGCAGGCGGCGCGACCGGACGCGGTGGTCGCGAAACACAGCCTTGCCATGAAATGGCAAGCGTGGGCAGGAGGATGAGCGGGCAAAGTGCGCGCATGGGAAGACGCCAGTGCGGACGGGATTTTGCGCGAAGCAGCGATGCGGGCGATCCAAATTACGGCGCCGCGCCGCGCATTCGCCCGAAAAACGCGGTGGGTGCTGGTGGTGGTGGGGCGAATCCGCCGCCGGCCAGCGCGCTCATATTTGAACAGTGCTTCGATGCCGAGCGCCTCTCGCGGCGTCAGGAATTCATTCAGTTATTCGTTTGTAGTCTTAAAGTCGGCAAGGGCGTCGGTTTTCGCCGGCGTCCTTGTTGTTTTCGGCCCTCGACACCTTGGCGCGACACGCGTTTCACTTGGTCCTGCCAACCCATCGTGCCCGTTCCGCGCCATGCCCGATTTTCGTGTCCATTGCCCGCCGCCTGAAAACGCCGACGCTGCTTCCGCCGCCGAACTGCGCCTGTCGCCGGAAGAGTCGCATCATCTTGTCGCCGTCAACCGCGCCCGTGCCGGCGCGCGGGTGGTGGCGTTTGACGGACGCGGACGCGAGTGGGATTGCGAACTGGTCAACGCCTCGAAAAACGCCGCCGTGCTTCGCGTGCGGGCCGTGCGCCAGGCCGCGCCGCTGCCGTTCGAGATCACGCTGGCGCAGGCGCTGCCCAAGGGGCAGGCGATGGAGGCCATCGTGCGCAAGGCGACTGAGATCGGCGCGCGCCGCATCGTCCCGCTCGAAAGCGAACGCACGCAGGTGCATCTCGACGGCGACCGCGAGGACAGGAAAATCGACAAATGGCGCGTCGCCGCGCTTGAGGCCGCGAAGCAATGCGGCAATCCGTGGCTGCCCGGAATCGAGCCGCTGCAAAATGCGACCGCGTTCCTGCGCGCGAGCGCGGGCCGGGCCGACCATGATTTGCGGCTGATCGCCAGCCTGCATCCCGGCGCATGTTCGTTGAAGACGATTCTGGCGGATTTCCGCGCCGCCAACGGCGGACGCCTTCCGCGCCGCGCGCTCTGGCTGATCGGCCCCGAGGGGGATTTCTCGCCGGACGAGATGGCGGTCGCCCTGGCGTGCGGCATCAAGCCCGTCACGCTCGGCCCGCTGGTCCTGCGTTGCGAGACCGCCGCCACCTATGCCCTGAGCGTGCTGGCGCACGAACTGTCGGCGGCTTGACCGGCCCGGCTGCCGGCTGGCAGTTTATTTTCCGGGTTCCTCGCTATTTTCAATAAATGCAAAGCCATGCCGGAGCCAGAATCACCGGAGCAAGCTCCGAGACATTGAAAATCCCTGCAACGGACTCCGTCGCAGAACACAAAACAAACGAGGCAAGTTTCGGAGAATCAAAGCCGGAGAAATTAAAACGAGGCTTGGATAATAGACGCGTTCGGAAACTTGGTTTTCGCCATGACGGATGCCATGTGGAGCAGGCGGGATTCCAGAGCCTTTTTCGTTTAATCTATCACATGTCTTGGCCTGACGTAACGCAGGTTTCCAAACCTGTTCGTCGTCGCTCAGCACCGCCCAGGCCAAGCAGACTTGGAAGTCTGCGTTACGGCAGGTCAAGGAACGCGACTGAGTAAACGAGAAAGGCTCAAGCGGATAGATAAAATCGGACGGATAGGGAACGGATGCGTTGCTTGAGCCGTTCGCGAAGGTTTTGGAGACTCGCCTCTTTGTCTGGCTGGCGTGGGCGTCGCAAGCGACGCGGCGGAGGCCTCGGAGAGGCCTCCCTACCACCTTCGGAGGGCGCAATATCCGTTCCCAATGAAAATGACTCTTTTGTAGGGGCGTCGCTTGCGACGCCCGGCTTGATAAGCGTGCGCCAGCAAAGGCCGTGCTCCAGCAACGGGCTTCGCAAGCGAAGCCCCTACATGGCTCTGCTTCTAAAGGGTCCTGTTCACTGGGAATGGGTATAAAATCGAAGGTCGCGGGTCGTCCTCTTTTCTTGAAGAGAGGCCTCCCTGCCACCTTCGGAGGGCGCAATATCCGCCTTCCTGACGGGCGGCAACGTTTACGAAAGAGGCATCCCCTGCCTCCTTCGGCGGGCGTAACATCGGTAAAGAACAAGATGCTGGCGTCACGCGGGCTTCGTTTCCTAAGAGGCGTGGGGCGGGGTTTGCGAAAAAAGGCGGGGCAGGGTTTGCGGAAAGGGGTGGGGCGGCGTTTGCGGAAAGAGGCGGGGCGGGGGTTGCGGTGAGTGCTGTCCTTGGAGTTCCGATGCACGGGTGGGCGCTCGCGGCGGTAAAGTTTTTGCCAGAAATATGCGGTCGCTTTAACGCGCCTTGCACAACGTGATGCGAATGGCCAAGCTTGCGGAGGCTCGATGTCCGCATGGCATTTCTCCGTTCGCTCTTTTCGCATCCATGGACGCCCCACGTGCTGGCGGTGTGCGGTTTTGTGTTCGCGCTTTTTCTCATCGCGCGTCTTTTCGCCGAGAAAAAGCAGCCGGGCAACACCGTGGCGTGGTTGCTTGTGATCGTGTTGATTCCTTATGTCGGCGTGCCGCTTTACTTGGTGTTTGGCGGGCGGAAACTGCGGCGTTTGATGGCGCGCAAGTCGCGTCTCGTGCTCAAGCATGGCGGGCTGGAGCGCGTGCGCGTGCCGCCGTCGGTGTCGCAGGTCATCAACACCACCAACGCACTTGGCGCGAGTCCGCCGGTCGGCGGCAACGCGTTGCGTCTCGTCACCACGGGCGAGGAGGCGTTTGCGTTGTTGGAGGAGCACATCCGTCGCGCGCGGCATTCGATCCACATCACCACGTTCATCCTCGGGCGGGACGACACGGGGCGGCGGTTGGTGGAGTTGCTCGCGGAGCGGGCGCGCGCGGGCGTGAAGGTGCGGTTGTTGCTCGATGCGGTGGGTTGTGTGTTTTCGAGTCGCGGCTTCGTGGAACCGATTCGTCGCGCGGGCGGGGAGGTGCAGCGGTTCATGCCGGTGTTTTCGCTTGTGCCGAGGCATTCGGCGAACTTGCGCAATCATCGCAAGATCGCGGTGTTTGACTGGCACACGGCCATCATCGGCGGGCACAATCTCGCCGAGGAATACATGGGGCCGCTCTACAACAAGAAACGTTGGAGCGATTTCGGCGCGGTGATCGCGGGGCCGGCGGCGGTGTTGATCAACGAGGTGTTTCTGGCCGATTGGGCGTTCGCGAGCGGGAAGCCGCTGGAGGCGTTGCACGGCGAGGAGGCGGAGGCCGGCGAGCCGGTGCGGGTGGAGGGCGACAGCGCGTTGCAGGTGGTCGCGTCGGGGCCGGACGCGAAGGGCGATCCGCTTTACGAGGGGTTGATCGCGATGATTCAGGACGCGCGCGAGAGCATTTTTGTCATCACTCCCTACTTCATCCCGGACGAGGTGTTGTGGCGTTCGTTGATGGTGAAGGCGCGCGCGGGTGTGAGGGTGGTGCTCGTGCTGCCGGGGCGCTCGAATCATCCCATCGCCGATTACGCGCGGCGGTTTTACACGCGCGAGTTGCGGGGCGCGGGCGCGCGGGTGATGCACTACGGAGCGGGCATGTTGCACAGCAAGGCGGTCATCGTGGACGAGCGGGTGGGGCTTGTCGGCTCGGCGAATTTCGACTTGCGCAGCCTGCTGGTGAACTTCGAGATCGGCGTGTTTGTGTATTCGCGCGCCGATGTGTGGAAAATGGGCGCGTGGGTCGCGACATTGCTGGCGTCGAGCACCGAGTTGAAGCAGGAACGTCCGCGCCGTTTCCCGTTTTTCAGCGGCTTGCTGGAGGACTTGTGCCGCTTGCTCGCGCCGTTGTTGTGATCCCCTTTCCCAATGAGAAATAGATTCTATCGGGCGGGGCGGTTTCGCCGTTCCGAGCGAAGCGGGATGCCCGACAACCGCCGCGGCATTCCTTGGCAAACGGCGGCGGT
>JAIRTK010000246.1 GCA_031254955.1 Opitutaceae bacterium | reverse complement strand
ATTTTCATTGGGAACTGGTATTATACCCATTCAGAATGAGTTTTAGGCAGAGCGATCTCGCCGGGACCGCCGCCGTTTGCCAAGGGATGCCACAGCGGTTGACAGGCATCTCGCTTCGCTCGGAACGGCGACACCGCCCTGCCCGCTAAAGCTGTTTCTCATTGGGAAAGGGTATCATTTACTGAGGTTACGCGCGACCTCTGTCATAGCGCAGACTGGCGGACTGTCGCTTCGCTCGAAACCAAGTCTGCTTCAGGGCAGGCCATCGGCCCGTCAGCAAATTGGGTTCCGGGCAAAGCGAGAAGCCTGGCAACCTGCGCTACCACCGAGGCCGCGCGTAACCTCAGTTGTTCTGTCGCATAGGAAACGAGCCTTGGGTGCGACAGCGCCGGTAGGGAGGCCTCTCCGAGGCCTCCGCCGGGCGGGGCGACGGTTGGAACTTTTATGGGGAAATCGAAGCGTTCTCGCGGAGGCCTCGGAGAGGCCTCCCTACCAGTGCTGTGTAATCTCACGTCCTTTCCCGTTCAGAACTGGAAACGGTAGCCGGCGGTGAGGCCCCAGGGTTTGGTGTAGTCTTCGGCATAGCTCGCTTCGTAGTCGAGGTGGAGTTGGTGGGCCGCGCCGAGTTGCCAGAGGATGCCGGCGCCGGCTTCGAGGCGGGTGCCGTCGATGTTGGGGCGGAGACGTTGGTAGCCGTTGCGGATTTCGCCGCCGGTGCTGGTGAGCACGGCGCCGCCGAGGCGCGCGTAGGGTTGCAGGACGCTGCCGTTGGCGAGGCGGAGGGTTTTGCCGAGAGTGTGGGTGAGGCGGGCCTGGAGGGCGTCCATGTCGGCGGCGGCGATGTGGAGGGCGGCGGGGGGAGCGGCGGGAGCGGCGGCGGTGTAGTTTTTGGCGAAGACATGGAGGTAGCCGAGCTGGAGTTGGGGTTCTATATACCAGTCGTTTTGCAGGGGGCAGCGGTAGCCGATTTCGATGCTGGCGCCGAGGTTCAGGTTTTTGTAATCGGCTTTGAGCAGAGTCGCGCCGCTGGGGGCTTCGAGGGTGTTTTCGACGCTGGCGATTTTGAGCACGGCGTCGGCGTAGAAGCCGTTGTCGCGGAGGTAGGTGGCGTAGAGGCCGGCGTGGGTGGTGGTGAGTTCGGCTTCGGCTCCGGGGGTTTTGTAGTCGGCGGTGCTTTGACCGTGGCCGAGGTAGAGGCCGGTGTGAAGCGTGGCGGTGGCGGCGCTGCCGGTGTCGAGTTTCCAGGGTTTGTCGGCGCCGATGTCGATGCCGTAGAGGGTTTGGGCGGCGGAGCGGCCGGCGACGGCGGAGTCGAGGTTGAGGCGCTGGGCGTGGGCGCGCATCCAGAGGTTGGATACAAAGGAATCACCGGCGGACGAGGGGGAGAGGCGCAGGTCGCCGAGGCGTTTGTGGAGGCTGTCCTGCTGCGCGAACCACAGCGCTTGCTGGAGCACGACGGCGCTGTTGAGCACGGCGCCGGCGGCGCTGGCGCCGTCGATGCGGAAGTGCGAGGTGCCGTCGGGGTTTTCGCCGTCCTTGAGCACGGTTTCGAGGCCCCAGTCGATGGGGTCCCAAACCCAGTTTTCGGTGCCGTCGCCCGCCACTTTGTCCTTGAGGGCGTCGTCGGGGTGCAGGGTGCCGTTGCCGGTGGTGTCAATGTGCACGGTGCCGGCGCCGCCGGCGGTGCCGGTGACGGTGATGGAGCCGCCGGCACCAGTGTCGGTGTTCACGTCAACGATGATGGTGCCGTCATTGCGCACGTTGTCCAAAACGGAGTTGGTGCCGCTGAAGTTCCACGTGCTCTCGTTGTCAATCAGGCTCAAGCTGCCGCCGTTCCAGCCGCCGGTGCCGTGCGAGTCGTTGTTCAAGCTGATGGTCGTGCTGCCGCCGCCGTTGTTGGTGATGTTGCTGCGCGCGGTGGTGCGGTCGAGGGTCACGGTCAGCGCACCGCTGCCGCTGTTGGTCACATCGCCGGTGATGCCGCTGCCGCCGCTGACGGTAATCTCATGCGTGCCATTGTTATCCGGTACAAGTTCAATGCCGCCCGCATTGGAAATATCCGAGTCTCTGATGGCAATGGAAATGTCGTTGTCGGGATTCTTGTTGTTAGTCTGATACAAAGCACCGGAATCAATCGTCACTTGCGAGACATTAATCTGACCGTGCGTCTCCATCGTGCCGCTTATCAGTTGCAACGCCGCGCCCGTGCCGGTGGAAATGCTGCCGCCAGTCATATTGATGATGGCAAAGTCATGGTTGGCGCTGGAATTGGCGACTCTTAATCCACAACCGCCGGCGGTGATAACAGTGGAATCAATCAAAGTAATCGTCGCGCCGGAACTGGTGCTCACCCCGTCTGTCAAGTTGTCGCTGGAATAAGAACCGCTGGCGGTGATGGAGGTGTTCCGCAAGGTGATGACGCCGCCCGACATGGCGCCGACCGCAGAATATCCGTCCGTGGTGGTGATTGAGGTTTGGGCCAGTTCAATGGTGCCGGCGGCGGCGGCGAAAATGCCGTAAGACAACGAACCCGTGACAACCGTGACTGACGTGCCGGTGGCGACGCTGGAGGCGGAGACATAAAGGCCATGCCCCAGTTCCCCCGTGGTCTTGATGGCAAGCTGATTTAAACTGACCAAAGCGGTGACGGTGGACGAGTTAAGAATATAAATTCCCCGCGCATTCGAGCCGCTGGCGGTGACGGTGCCCGAACTGAGCGTGATATTACCGCCGGTGGTGTAAACCCCATGCCGCGCATTGACCGTGGAGGTGACCCGAATGTTAGTGCCGTTGTAAGTGCCTGAGACCGCCACTTGCACGGCATGCGCATTAACGTCGTTATCGTATAAAACGGGGCCTGGGTCGGCAATGTCCTCGCCTGTACTGACCAATTTATTGGCCGCCATGGTGTTGAATGGTAACGCCGCCATGCCGCCGATGGTGGCGAGCAACGCGGCCCATTTGGCGAAGATGCTTTTGCGTGGTTTATGCTTACGTGTCATTTTGGTCATGTTGATTTCGGTGTGTGTGTGCTATACCGGTTACAAACAAATTCTCGACCTTAGGCAGGGACGACTCGCCAAGCCATCCGCGGTGGTTTCGGTGAAACTGCTCTGCCATCGGAAATGCCGTGTGGCAGGTTTCGTCATTCGACTCTTTCCATGTAACGGCGACGCGGATATCCGCCCTCCATCCGAAAGTTTGTCCACGCCGTTTCATCGGGGCACAATACACCCCGGAAAAGTGATTTACACTATGAACGCAAAGCTTGGGAGCTTGGGAGCTTGGGAGCTTGGGAGCTTGGGAGCTTGGGAGCTTGGGAGCTTGGGAGCTTGGGAGCTTGGGAGCTTGGGAGCTTTATACTAGCCGCGTGTGTCGTAGTCAAGCTCATTTTCAAGAAGTTATGTTTTCCCGACTCGGTTGCGGATGTGTTTTCTTGGGTGTTTTTACGCGGTAAAGGGCATGAAAAAAGAAAACGACAGGGCGGCAGTCAAGGTAAATTCAAGATAAATAATCGAGGGGACGCGTGCGCTCCCCGGACCAGACAATCTGGCTGCTTCCGCGCAATCTCAGTTACTAACCGAGGTTGCACGGGCCGGCGTCATGCAGGCACGGGAGCGCCGGTAGGGAGGCCTCTCCGAGGCCTCCCTACCGGAGGCTTTATGGAGTGCGGTGCCGCCCAAGCCAAGCAGACTTGGAAGTCTGCGCTACGTCAGGCGACAGATTAAATGAAAAATGCTTTATACCAGTTCCCAATGAAAATCACTCTTTTGTAGGGGCGTCGCTTGCGACGCCCGGATTGATAACCGTGCTCCAGCAACGGGCGTGCACCAGTAAAGGCCGTGCACCAGTAACGGGCTTCGCAAGCGAAGCCCCTACATGGCTCTGCTTCTATAGGGTCCTGTTCACTGGGAATGGGTTTTAAACGAGAAATGCTCCAGATGCTTTGGACTTGTTCGTCCTGCCTGCCTCGGGAAAGGGGGGCCTCTGCCTCGGCGGCAGAAGGGGTGCTATTGGAGGGCGGCGTCTATTGTATGGACCGCGACAAGGCGGTATGGCCCCGGCTCGCTCATATTAAAACAGCCGGCGTCCACAAGGGCTTTTGCCTCGTCGAAATGGTCCAGAAGGCAGTGCCTGTTTACCGCAAGCTCTTCCGCCATGTGATTACAGGAAAGAGGCGAGTGGCCGGGCGTGTTGCCGCCAGAATAAGTGACGATATCAATGCCGCGCGGGACAGGGTTTTTGGGTGGATGAATATCAAGGGGGAACGAAGGCTCCGGCGTGAAAAAACGCCAACGGCTTTCATCGGATACAAATTCCTGTTCAAATGCCTCGTAGTAAAACCATGTCGCATTGCCCAATTCCACGTTCCGGCT
This sequence comes from Opitutaceae bacterium, assembly GCA_031254955.1. Taxonomy (GTDB): domain Bacteria; phylum Verrucomicrobiota; class Verrucomicrobiia; order Opitutales; family Opitutaceae; genus Termitidicoccus. The sequence continues at coordinate 8,304 of JAIRTK010000246.1, read as the reverse complement.
GGAGGCGATTTCACGAATGATGTCCGGTGAATCAAAAAACCAGAATCCATTATGCCTCCAAGAATCAATCCATTCGCAAAAGTCCTTGGAGATGCACGGACTCACAGAGTATATGTCGTCGATATATCCGGCCTTGAGCCAGTCCGGGCGGCTCACCACGAATTTAGCCATGTAGCCGAGGGGGATCATGTTTATCCTTTGGAATATCTTCAGGGCATTTTGAAAAAGTCGTTTTTAACCGCGAAGGGCGCGAAGGACGCGAATGGGCGCGAATGGCGCGAAGTTATCAGGAGGTGAACAGAATTATCCGTCGATTTATATTCAACTAATTAATACCTTTTCCTAATGAAAATCACACTATGGAGGCCGTTAAGGGGTAGGGCGAGGCGCTCCGCCGGGCCGCGAGCGGTTCACACGGCTCGGCGGGACGCCTCGCCCTACCTGAAGGGGGATTTTTATTTGCAAAGGGTATAACTGATGTTACGCGCAATTTCTGTCGTGGCGCAGACTGGTGGGCTGTCGCTTCGCTCGAAACCAAGGCTGCTTCAGGGCGGGCCTTCGGCCCGTCAGCAGGTTTGGAAACCTGCGCTACGACGCGCTGCGCGTAACCTCAGTTTATGGTTTGGGAGCGGCGGGCGCGGCTCAGACTTCGTAGGGGGTGAGGAGTTTGTCCACGCGAATCTTGTCGAGGCGGGCGTAAACGGGGAGGCCGGTTTCGTGCGGGACCGCCGTCTCGCCTTGGATGAGGGGCTGGGCGTAGCGCACGAATTGGTGGCTCATGCTCACGCCGTCCTCGTTGATCCACTCGCGGGGGAGTTTTTTGACGCCGTTGGCGATGTCGGCGAGGGGGGCGAGGCCGGTTTCGCAGCTGTAGTGGTCGGTGTCGCCGCGGACGAGCGTGACCATTTTGTCGGTCTCGGCTTCGAGCACGGCGGCTTTCACGGCGGCTTGGCCGGCGAGGAAGGCTTCGTCGGCGTCGGCTTTCGAGCCGGCGTGGGCGGCGGCGCGCTGGGCCATGCCGAGTTTCACGGTGCGGGCTTTCACGCCGGGGAGGTGCTGCTCCACGAGGCTTTGCAGGTAGTCGGCGGCGCCGCCGAGCTGGGCGTGGCCGAAGGCGTCGGTCTTGTCGTCGGCGGAGATGTAGTTGCCGTCGGGGTCAACCAAGCCTTCGCCGACGACGATGAGGCAGTAGTTTTCGCGCTTGAGCACGTGCTGCACGTCGGCGACGAATTTCTCGGTGGTGAAGGCGACTTCGGGGAGGTAGATGAGGTGCGGCGGGTCGTGCGGGTGGTCGCGGCGTTTGGCGAGCGCGGCGCCGGCGGCGATCCAGCCGGCGTTGCGGCCCATGACTTCGATGATTTGGACGAGGTCGCGCTGGCCCATGGCTTCGTTGTCGCAGGCGACTTCGCGGACGGTGGTGCAGATGTATTTGATGACGGAGCCGTAGCCGGGGCAGTGGTCGGTCACGGGGAGGTCGTTGTCGATGGTTTTCGGGATGCCGATGACGCGGAGGTCATAGCCTTGTTCTTGGGCGAGCTTGGAGATTTTGTCGGCGGTGTCTTGCGAGTCGTTGCCGCCGGCATAGAAGAAGTAACGGATGTTGTGGGCTTTGAAGACTTCGAGGACGCGTTCGAAGTCCTGGATTTTCTTGAGTTTGTAACGGCAGGTGCCGAGGGCGGCGCCGGGTGTGTGGCGGAGTCCGCGAATGGTCTGCTGGGATTCGGAGGCGAGATCGACGAATTCCTCGTTGAGGATTCCGAGCACGCCGTTGAGCGAGCCGTAAATTTCCTCGATGCACTCGTGGTTGAGCGCTTCGGAGACGACTCCGGCGATGCTGGCATTAATGACGGTGGTGGGGCCTCCGGACTGGCCCACCAAGACGTTTCCTACGAGTTCGGCCATGGCGATGTGGTGATGGTTTTGGGTGCTGGTTGAAAAATGAACGTGAGGGTTGAGACAATCCGCCGTGCCCCACGGGTGGCAAACTCAAATTTCCGGCGCGGGCGGGTTTTGGGCGCGCGGCAAACCGGGGGCGGAGGGGGGCTGTCCTGCCTTGAAGGCATCATTTCGTTGGGAATGGGGAGTGGCGCAGGCTTTCGAGTTTGTCGGGCTTGGGCGGCGCGGAGCGCCGTCGAGCAGGTTTGGAAACCTGCGCTACGGAAAGGCTTTGGCGAATGGCGGCGGTCTCGGAGGGGGGCTGTCCTGCCTTGAAGGCATCATTTCGTTGGGAATGGGGAGTGGCGCAGGCTTTCGAGTTTGCGGGGATTGGGCGGCGCGGAGCGCCGTCGAGCAGGTTTGGAAACCTGCGCTACGGAAAGGCTCTGGCGAATGGCGGCGGCGAATCGCGCGGCTTTGGGTTGATTGTTCCGGGGCGCTCACCAGCTCAGGCGGATGAGGGAATTAAAAGTGTGCCGGATGGTGTCGTTGTCATGGTTGCCCGCCGGAATGTAATCGAAGTCATACGCAAGCGCGAACAGCATCCGGCGCGAGAGGGCCAGGCGCAGCCCCACGCCCGCGGTCACTCCGCTGGAATCGTAGTCGTCGCCCCGGATTTGCAGGCGCGCGTCCGGATAGGCAACCAAGGTCGCCCAAGCGTCGGTGATTTTGGCGTGGATGCGCTGGCGCCAGCCCGCGCTCAAGTCCACCATGCCGGGCAGGCCCCAGGCTGTCGTGATTTCCTTGGCGGCGTCGCAGCCGAACACGGCTTGCACGGTGCGGGCGCCCAGGTTGTCCAGCCGCACGGCGCCCTGGCCGGTCTCGGCGTAGTGGCGGAAGTCGAGGCTCATGTAGTGCAGCCCGAGCGAGGGGCGCAGGCTGCCGCGCGCGAACAAGGGCACCGTGCAGCCGACCTCAAGCTTGGCGCCGGCGTGGTCCAGGTTATAGGAGCCGGTGACGGTGTTGCCGTGGTCCTCGCGGCGCACGGTGTCGGCGGAGCCGGAGCCGAGGTTGACATCGGCGGCGGCGTAAAGCTTTCCCCGCCGGAGCGCGCCATAAAATCCCAAGTGCGGCAGGCCCATGTCGGTGGTCGCGTTGTTGGTGGTTTCCAGACGGGCGGCGGTGTAGCCCGCGTAAACGCCGGCCATGAGGTCCCGGCTGGAAATCCAATCGTAACCGACGATGCCGCCGTAAGAGGCCGCGGTGTGGCCGAGGTGCCCGGCATCGTCGCCATACTCGGCGAACGAGCCGATGGCGCGGAACCAGAGCGCCCGTCCGTCCGGCCCCGCCGCCTTGTCCGAAAAGGGCGCGATGAACTCCTCGCTGACGTGGCTATAAACGGCGCGCGTGGCCGCGAGCAGGGCATCGAAGCCGACGACGATGTCCTTGCCCGGCTCCAGCGCCTTGTTGTAGGCGGTGACGCGCAGCGTGTCGCCGTTGACGATGTCCGCCACCATGAACATGCCGCCTTGGTGCGGGTCGTAGGCGGGCGGGCGCGGGATGCCGCCGTAGGCGACGGCGGCGGTGTAGATGCCGGTGGGCATGATGCCGTCGAGGCGGATTTCGCCGCCGTTCGTGAAATTCAACGCGCCGGAAAGCGCCACCGAACTCATGCCCGTGCCGGAGACCGGGGCAAACACCAGCGCGCCGCCGTCCACGTCCATGCCGCCCGCCGGCGTGCCCGGATAAACAATTTTCAACCAGCCGCCCTCCGCGACCCTGACCGCCGCCGCCGCCCCGCCGAGCGCGTCCACTGCGGCGGCGGTGATCCTGGAATCCGCGCCGACGGTGAAGGCCCGCAGGGTGTTCGCGCCGTTGAGGGACAGCGTGCTGGAGGTGAACAGCACGCGCCCTCCCCGAAGGCTTCCGCGCACCTGCCCCGAGCCGACATCCTGAAACTCCAGCACCGAGCCGTCGCGGATGTCCGCGGCGTCGGCGATGGACTCGGCCCTTTTGGCGATCGTGCGGGCGTTGTTGATTTCCAACGCGACCGTGTTGTTGCCCGAGAGCGCCAGCGTGCCCGTGCCTTCGATGACGAGGCGCCCGCCGCTGATTTTCCCGGAAAACTCCGCGCCGCGCCCGCGGGTCGCGAGGGTGAGCGTGTTTGACCCCGCCGCGATGTCGTTGGCCACGGCCAGCCCGTCCGCCTCGATGTCCAGCGCGGCGGCGGGGGCCGTGACCGTCAGCGCGCCGGCGCCAAGCGCCTCGTTGTGGGCCAGCCCGAGCCGGCCTTCCTCCAAGATGACGCCGCCCGTGTGCGAGCTTGGGCCGGAGAGCGTCCACTTGCCCGCGCCCTGCTTGACGACCGTGCCCGCGCCGGCGAAACCGCCGGCAAAACCGGTGTCGGCGCCGATGTCCATCGTGAGCCGGGCCGGGCCAAGCCCGACCGTGCCCGCGCCTTGCAGCCGCGCGAGCGTCTGGTCGTGGCCGTCGAGGTCGAGGGTCGCGCCGGCGTCGATGCTGATGACGGCGCCGGCGTCGCTGGCGGCGGTGAGGAGGCCGGCGGCTCCGGCGCGCACCACGCCGGCGCGCACCGCGAGCGTGCCGGAAAAGCCGCCGAGGTCCGCGCCGAGCGCGAGCGCGCCGTCGCCGGTCTTGGCCAGCGCGGAGTCCGCCGCGCCGGTGAGCGCGCCGCCCAGCGCCAGCGCGTGGCCGGCGCTGTCGATGACGGCGGTGACGCCCGGCGCGACGGAGACGGCGGCGTCGAGCGCCAAGTCCGCCGCCGCCCGGAGCGTGCCGCCGCCGTGGAACGCGATGCCCGCGCCGCCCGGCGTGGCGAGCTGGTCGCCCCGGCTGAAGGCGAGCACGCCGCCGTCGATTTCGACGCCGCCGGTGAAGGTGTTGGCCGCGTTTGCCAGCGTGAGCGTGCCGGCGCCGGTTTTCACCAGTTTGCCCGTGGCGTCGGTGATGTGGGCGACGCCGCCCGCGTCCGGCTGCACGTTGCCGGCGCCGGCGTGGATGCCGCCGCCGGTGAAGGTGTAATCCTCGCCGCCGCCGACCGTCATGTCGGCGACGCGCACCTCTTCCGCGTCAACAAAAATGTCCCGGCTGCCCGGCTGCGCGGCGTCCGCGACGCCGTCGAAGACGACGCGGTCGCCGTAGCTGAACTGGTTCACCGCGCCGCCGTCCGTCCAGCTTGCCGCCGCGAGGCTCCAAGTGGAGCCGCTGCTGCCCGTCCAAGTCATCACGCGGGACTGGTCGGCGGTCGTGACCAGTCGCAGCACGCCGCCCGCGTCGGCGAGTTCCGCCGAGAGCCGCCCGTCGGGGAGCAGCGTCATGCCGCTGAGGGTCACGCGCACGGCGCCGGGCGCGGCGAGGCCGGTGAGGTTGCCGAGGTTGAACGTGCCCGAGGCGAAGGAGGCGAGATTGATGTTGTTGACGCCGCTGATGGAGGCCGTGCCCTCGCCCAGGATGCGGTCGCTTTTCAGGTAGCCGCCGGTGTCGGCGGCGGTGAACAAGCCCAGGCGCAGCACCGCGTCCCCGGCCAGGGCGAGGTTGCGCACGGTGAGCGTGCCGGCCTGCGCGCCGTCGAGGCCGGCGTCGAGGATGCCGCCGGCGGCGACCTTGACCGAGCCGCCCGCGCCCGCCGTGCCGGAGCCGCCGAGGGTCGCGCCGGAGGCCACGGTGACGGCGCCGCCGAGCGCGGCGGTTTCCGCGAGCGTGAGCGCGCCCTCGTCCACCGCGACCGAGCCGGAGAAGCCCGCGTTGGCGCCGATGAGGAGCACGGCGCCCGCGCCGGTCTTGCGCAGGGTCGCGCCCGCGCCGCCCGCGACGAGCGTGCCGCCGTGGACGAGGGCGGCGCCTTCGTCCACCAGCAGCCCGGCGGTTTTCCCGGCGGCGATGGCGATGGTTTCCGCCAGCGTGCCGCCGACGGCGGCCAGGGCGCGCAACGTGCCCGAGTCGGAAAACACGATGCCGTCCGCGCCCGCCCCAAGCTGCGCCGCGCGGTCAAAGACCAGCGCGCCGCCCGCGATTTCGATGCCGCCCGCGAAGGTGTTGGTCCCCGTGTTGGCAAACACCAGCTCGCCCGCGCCGCTTTTTTTCAACCGGCCCGTGGGCGCGAAGGCCGCGCCGCCCGCCGCGCCGGCATCGGCCTCGATGCCGCCTTCGCCGCGAAACACATAACGCGCCGTCCCCGACACCTCCATGCCCGAGACGACCACGCCGCCGGCCTCGATGGTGATGTCGCGGCTGGCGGGGTGGTCGGCGTCGGCCTCGCCGTCGAAGACGACGCTGTCGGCGTTGAAAAAGCGGTCCTCGGCCAGCGCGCCGGCGGCGGCCCAGTTGCGTTGCGCGCCCGTGGGGCGGCGCGTCCATTCGCCGCCCGTCGCGCCGCCCTCGGCGCCGGTCCAGCGCAGGACGAGGTTGTTGACGGCGGTGTTGGTGATGACGAGGGAGCCGCCGTCGAGGGAGAGCGTGGCGTCGCTGCGGGGGCTGTCGGCGGCGCCGGCGATGGTGAGGGAGAGGCCGGCGAGGCTGGAGAGGCCCGCGCCCGACCACTCCATGAGCGTGAACGTGCCCGTGGCCAGCAGGCCGATGTTGATGGTGGCGGGGCCGGCGAGGGCGAGGTCGCCGGCGACGTTGAGCCTGCTGGCCGTGCCGCCGGCGAAGAGGTCGTGGTTGAAGGTGACGCCGGCGCCGGCGGTGACGTTGCCGAGCACGGCGAGCGTCTCCGCGTCCGTGGCGGTGTCGGTGCCGACGGCGAGGGTCGCGCCGGCGTCGAGCGTCACGCTGGTGCGCCCGGCGGCCACCGTGCCGTCCTGCCTGCGGGTGACGAGCGTGCCGGAGCCGCCGAGGGTCGCGCCGGAGGCGACGGTGACGGCGCCGCCGAGCCGGGCGTTTGGGTTGCCGAGGAACAGGGCGCCGGCGTTGAGGTTGACCGCGCCCTGCCAGTAGGAGTTGTCGGCGTGCAGCACGAGCCGGCCCGCGCCGGTCAGGTCAATTTTTCCGGTGTCGCCGCCGGCGTCGGACGACGCGATGGAGTCCCACGAGGAGGGATTGCCGGCCTGGCCGATGGAGACGGTGACGCCGGCGGCGAGGTCGAAGCGGAGGCGGGTGTTGAGCGTGCCCGAGTAATAAAAGCCGCCGCCCTTGGCCGCGGGCGTGAAGGCGATGGAGCCGGAGCGCGCCGCGGCGACTTCCGCCGCCGTGAGCACCGCGCCCTTGGCGACGTTGCCCGAATAGACAAAATCGCTGGCGCCGGTCGTGCCGGTGAACCGGAGCGAGATGCCGTCCACGTCGGCGACGCCGGTGTTGGCGGTGTCATGGAGCGCGCCGCCGCCCAGGCCGGTGAAATTGCCGCTGAATGCAGGCGTGTCCCAGAACTCGACCGAGTGATTGCCCCACGTCCCGACGGCGCCGCCGCCCCACGCCGACCAGTTGTCCGCAAAGACGTTTTCCCGGAGCACGCTCAGCGGTTTGTTGCCGCTGATTTGGAAGAGAATCGCCCCGCCAAACCCGCGCGGGCGCGTCGCGCTCGTGCTGTCGGCGTAATTGCCGGCGAAGGTTCCCGTGGTGACGGAGATGCCGCTGTAGGCCTTGATCGCCCCGGCGGTGGGCGCGTGGTTTTTTTCAAAATACACGTTGTCCAGCACGGTCGGGGACGCGGCGCCGAGCGTGCGGAGCGCGCCGCCGCCGTTGTTGTGGGTGGTCGAGTTGCCGATGAAGGAGACGTTGGTGAGCAGCCAGGATTTGCCGCTGTAAATCACGCCGCCCTCGCCGGTGGTGGTGTTGTTCAGGAACACCAGCCGCCCGGTCGAGCCGGTCGGCGCGACCGTGAACACACGGGCGCTGGTCAATTGGAAAACGCCGCCGTTGCCGGTCGAGTTGGCATTGGCGATGGTGACGGTGACGCCGTCGGCGATGTTATAGGTGGTGTTTCCGCCCGGCGCTTGCAAGGCGGCGGGGGCATACATCATGTCCGCGTCGAAGTTAAAGACGCCGTTGACCGGCGGCAGCTCCTGCGCCGGGGCGCACGGCGCGAGCGCGAGGGCGGCGAGCGCCGGCGCGCACAGGCGGGAAAAGCGGGAGACGAGGGTGCGTTTTGTGTTCTTCATGGAATCAACCTTTCTGGATTTTTATATAATTGAGATTACGCGGCCCGGCGTAGCGCGGGCGCGGAAGCGACGGCAGGGAGGCCTCGGCGAGGCCGCCGCCGGGCGGGATGGATGGTTTGGAATTTCATGGGTAAATCGGAGCGTGGGCGTGGCGGCCTCGGCGAGGCCGCCGCGCCTTGGGCGGGTTGCGTTGGGTTATCCCCTTTCCCAGTGAACAGAACCCTATAGAAGCAGAGCCATGTAGGGGCTTCGCTTGCGAAGCCCGTTGCTGGAGCACGGCCTTTGCTGGAGCACGCCCGTTGCTGGCGCACGG
>JAIRTK010000306.1 GCA_031254955.1 Opitutaceae bacterium | reverse complement strand
CCCTCCGCGCCGCGCCTCCGCCCTTGCGTCGTTCCCACGCGCCGATCGCGCTTTGTGGAGTCAACGGTTGACCGACATCCGGTTTGCGTGCCTGCCGGCAATCATTCACCAGAACAGCGTCCCTCGTGCCGTCCGCGAATTTGTTTTCCTCCCGGCAAACCCTTGTCCCATGCAACCCTCACCTATGCAGCGCTCACCCATGTAGTCCTCCACCCATGCAGCCCTCACTTATGCAATCCTCACCCATGCAACCCTCACCCATGCGGCCATCACCCACGCAACCCTCAACCATGCAGTCCTCGGTTCCCCGACCCACCCGCCTTATGCGGCTTTTGTCCGCCCGGCGCGTGGTGCCCGCCCTGCTTTGGGGCGCGATTACCGCGTGTTGTTTCGCGGATGAAACCGTCGCGGAAAAGCCTCCCGTGCTCGACCTGCCCGCGCTCGTGCGCGCCTGCCTGGAACGCGGCGAGCGCACCGTCGTCATCCCGCGCGGCGTCCACCGCCTGCCGGAAACGGGCGTCCGGCTCGCCGGGATTTCCGACATCGTGATCGACGGCGCCGGCGCGACGCTGCTCGCGACCTCGTTCCGGCAAAACGCCCTCGCGCTGCGCGACTGCCGCAACGTCACGCTGCGCGGCTTCACGCTCGACTACGACCCGCTGCCGTTCACCCAGGCGACCATCACGCGCCGCGCCGGCGACGGGCGCTGGCTGGAGTTTCGCATGCACGACGGCTACGCCGCGCTGGAGGGCGAGTATGCCGTGCGCCGCGCGCACGTGTTCGACGGCGCTACCCGACTCTGGAAAAAGAACGCGCCCGACCTCTACCCGACCGCCGTCAGGATGACCGGCCCGCGCGAAGGCCGCGTCGAGCTGAACCTCCCCGCCGGCCTCGTGCGCGAAATCCAGGCCGGCGATCTCCTCGCCTTCAACGTCCGCCGCTCCTCCGCCATCATGCTCGGCGCCGGCTGCGAGGACATCTGCGTGGAGGAGGTCACCGTCCACTCCGCGCCGGGCGCGGCCATCATCGCGCGGTTTGTCGCCGGGGAGAAAAACACCTTCCGCCGCGTCGTCATTTCGCGCGGCCCGACGCCGCCGGGCGCGACCGAGCCGCGCCTGCTCTCCGCCAGCGCCGACGGCATCAACTACGCTTACGCGCGCCACGGCCCGCTCATCGAGCGGTGCGAGTTCTCCTTTCACGGCGACGACTCCATCAACCTCCACGGCGTCGTGTTTCCCGTCGTCAAGCGCGACGGCCCGCGCGTGCTCTGGACCATGCGCCCGGTCTCCGGCGACCCCTTCGAGCGCATCGTCCGGGCGGGCGACGCGCTCCGGCTGCTGGCCCCGGACACGTTTCTGCCCGGCGCCGGGTTGGCCATAAAATCCTTCGAGCGCGCCGACCTGCCCGGCGACTGGTCCGCGACGGCGCGCGCCGTCTGGCCAAGCTTCAAACAGCAAACCCGACTCACCTTCTACAAGGTGACGCTGGCGGAGGACTCGGACGCGCCCGCCGCCGGCGCCTTCTTCGACATCCCCGCCACGTTTTCCCCGCGCTATGCGATCCGCGACTGCCATTTCCACGACCACCGCGCGCACGGCATGCGCATCATGGCGCCGCACGGCGTCATCGAGAACAACCGCGTCGAGCGCGTGCGCGGCACGGCCATCGGGCTGGCCGGCGAATACGTTTTCTGGCGCGAGGCCGGCTGGCCGCGCGATGTCCGCGTCGCCGGCAACATCATCCGCGACGCCGGCCAGGGCGCCGGGTTCGGCACCGCGGTGACGCCCTACATTCGCGGGGCGGTTTCCCTGTTCGCCCATCTGGACCCGGCCACGACGCCGGCGCCCGGCTGCCTGCGCGACATCGTGATCGAGGACAATGTCATCGAGGTCGAAAACTGCACCGGCATCGACATCAACGCCGCGTCCGACGTGGTCGTCCGGCGAAACCGTGTCAGGATTTCCTCGCCCGCAAACACGGACGCGCCCGCGCCGCTCCCGGTCGCCGTGAGCCACAGCGAACGGGTGTCCATTGAATAAAAGACGCTCCGAAAAACGCCCCGCCGCTGCCTCCGAGATCCGCCCCCAAACCATTAACCTGTCCACGGATTTTTACGGATTATCATTAATGAGCAATCTATATTAATCCGTGGACAGTAAAACCAATCATTATTTTAAACAGAAGAAAACAAAGGGAGCCGAGAAAACCATAAAAATGTATTCTTTGTTTCCTCCGTTTCCTCTGTTTTCTCCGTTTCCTCTGTTTCCTTCTGTTTAATAAAAACAAGCCGTTAATTTAACCGTAGAGAACTCAAAGAATGCAAAGATTCAAACAACAGTTTATCATGAAAAGCCGCCCCCTCTTTCTTTTTGCCGCGATTACCGCGGCGTCCGCCGCCACCACCTCCGCCGCCGGACGCGAACTGCCGGTTGACCAGACGCGGGCGGACGCGCCTTACCGCACGCTCGCCGCCGCCGCGCGGGACGCGAGGCCCGGCGACACCATCCGCATCGCGCCGGGCACCGGCCCCTACCGCGAGACGCTTTACCTCAGACAATCCGGCGCGCCCGGCGCGCCCATCACGGTCGATGGCGGAGGCAATGTCATCACCGGCTTCGAGCCGCTGCCCTTCCGCCAGGACGCGGACGGCGCGTGGGTCTCCGCCGTGCCGGTGAAGATGCCCGGCGTCGTCGCGCATCGCGGCGTCCGCCTGCGCGAGGACGCCGCCACCGGACGGTTCGCCGCGCTCGCCACGCTCAACGACGCGCGGGACACCCTCACCCTGCTCCCCGGCGTTTCGCCCGAGGGCTGGGAGATTTCCACGCGCTATTTCGTCGTCCGCATCCAGGACGCCTCGCACCATCTTTATAAAAACATCCGCGCGACCGGCGCGACCAACGACGGCTTCAACCTCCACGGCAAAGGCGCGGATTTGCGCTTTGAAAACATCGAGGCGTTCAACAACGCCGACGAAGGCTACTCGGCGCACGACACCATCGAAAGCTCCATCAAGGGCGGGCGCTTCTGGGCCAATGACAACGGCCTCGGAAACATCGGCGACTCGGTCACCACCGTCGAGAATGTCGATGCGTGGGACAACCTCGGCTATGGCGTTTTTATGAAACAGTGCGCCTTCAACGCCCTCAACCTCCGCGCGTGGGGCAACGGCAAGGCGCAGGTTTACCTCTACGCGGGCGCGCGCGTCGCCCTCGAAAAAGTCACCGCCTACACGCCGGCGTTCACCTCCGCGCCGTGGGTTGCGTATTTTGAGGCGAAGACCCGCAAGCTCATGCCGCCGCTTGTCATCACCGACGACGTGCGAAGGACGGAGGAGAAAAACGTGCGCGTGGACGCCGCCGCCGCGCCCGCTGACGCCGCCGCCAGTGTCACCGCGCCCGCCAGTGTCAGCGCGCCCGCCAGCGCCAGCGCCGCCGCCAGTGTCGCCTCTGCCGCCGCCGGCACCTCTTCCTTCCCAGCCGCCTCCTCTGCCGCCGCCTCCGCCGCCACCCCGGCCCCCTCCGCCGCCGGCACCATTGTCATCACCGACACCGGCGCGGTCGGCGACGGCGTCGCGCTTTGCACCGCCGCCATCCAGCGCGCCATCGACCTCTGCCACGCCGCGGGCGGCGGGCGCGTCGTCGTCCCGCCGGGCCGCTTCCTCACCGGCACGCTTCACTTGCGCAGCCGCGTGAACCTGCATCTCGAATCCGGCGCGGTGCTTCTCGGCAGCACCGACCGCGCCGCCGATTATCCCGTCCAGCAACCCGGCGCCTACCGCTCGCTGCACGACGTGAACGGCTTCCGCTCGCTCATCCACGCGTTCGAGCAGGAGGACGTTTCCGTGACCGGGTTCGGCACCATCGACGGACAGGGCGGCCAGTTCGCCTACGGCGGCCACGACAAGGACGGACGCCCGCGCATCATGCTCTTTGTTTCCTGCGCCGGCGTGCGCGTGGCCGACCTGCGCCTGCGCAATTCCGCCGCCTGGATGGTGCATCTCCTCGATTGCGAACGCGTGCAGGTGCGCGGCCTCCAAGTCTGGAACCATTGCAACAAAAACAACGACATGCTCGACATCGACGGCTGCCGCGAGGTCACGGTGAGCGATTGCATCAGCGACACCGACGACGACGGCATCACGCTCAAGAGCACCGGCCCCGCGCCCTCCGAAAACATCACGATCACCAACTGCGTGCTCAGCAGCCGCTGCGTCGCCATCAAGGCCGGCACCGAGTCCACCGGCGGCTTCCGCAACATCACCATTTCAAACTGCGTCATCAAACCCACCAAGTCGGACCTGAAATTCTTCGGCGTGCCCGAGGGCGCCTCCGCGCTGGCCCTCGAAATCGTGGACGGCGGCGTGATGGACGGCGTGCTCGTCAGCAACATCAGCATCGAGCGCACGCTCTCGCCCCTCTACATCCGCCTCGGCAACCGCGCCCGCCCGCACACCGCCGGCGCGCCCGTGCCCGGAGTCGGCGCCCTGCGCAACGTGATGATCCAGAACCTTCGCGCCACCGGCGCCGGCGCCCTCGGCCAGTCCATCACCGGCATCCCCGGCCATCTCGTCGAAAACGTCACCCTCTCCAACATCCGCATCCAGCTCGCGCACGCCGGCCAAAAGTCCGACCTCGGAAAAGTGTTGGAGGAAAAGGAAGCCGCCTTTCCCGAGCCGATCATGTGGGGCCGCCTGCCCGTGCACGGTCTTTACCTGCGCCACGTCCGCAACGCCCGCCTCCACGACGTGATCATCGAGCCAGCCGAAGGCGAGCCGCGCCCGGCCTTTTACGCCGAGGACGCCCCCGGCCTCGTCGTGCGCGATTGCAGCTTCACCGCGCCTCAATAAGCAACCCGATGACGGCGAACCCGCATTGGAATAAAAAACCCTCATGAAAAAAACACCGCGCAACCTCCTGGGAAAATCCGCCTTGCTGCTCCTGCTCCTGACCGGCGTTTCATTTGCCGGCGAGGAAACCGTCGGGAATTTCGGCATCACCACGCTCACGCCGCCGCGCCTCGACACCACTCCGAATCCCGCCTACTGGCCGCGCATGCGGTTGTGGCAGGGGGTGCCAAGCATGGAACGCGCACCCGGCGGACGTCTCTGGGCAACGTGGTATTCGGGTGGCGTCGGCGAGGGCAAGGGCCACAATTACCAGTTGCTCGTGACCAGCGGCGATGACGGGCTCACGTGGTCGAAACCCGTGGCGGTCTTCGACCCGGGGCGGCAGTTGCTCGGCGGCGCAGGCAGCGACGCGCATCTCTGGCTCGACCCGAACGGACGGCTCTGGTGGTTCGTCCACCGCGTGATGCCGTCGCCCGGCATCCACCCGCGAACGTGCTGGGGATTCTACACGGAGCACCCCGACAGCCCGCGCCCGGTCTGGCGCGGACCGGTGTTCGCCGGCTACGGCTACTCGCTCAACAAGGAAATCGTGCTCTCAAGCGGGGAATGGCTGCACCTGGTCGATCCGATGTCAAAAGACCCGCAGGCGCCGGCGCCGCCCGCCCGCAAGGGGGCGCATGTGTATCTATTTTCAGGATACGACCGGCCCTTCGAGCATGCCGGCCAGGTCGAAATCCAGGACACGCCGTTCACCGAGCACATGGTCGTGGAGCGGCGGGACGGCACGCTCTGGATGCTCGCCCGGGCGCGCTACGGAATCGCGCAGGCCGTCTCCAATGACAAAGGCCGCACCTGGCGCGAACTGGAACCGTTCACGAGGGAGTTTAATGTCAACACGCGTTTTTATCTGGGCAAGCTCGCCTCGGGCAGCCTGATCCTCATCGTCAATGATCACCCGAAAAAACGGGAAAACATGACCGTGATGCTTTCCGGGGACGACGGAAAGACATGGCCGCACAAGCTCGTCCTCGATGAGCGCGCATATGTCAGCTATCCCGACGCCACGCAGGCCCCCGACGGTTTCATCTACGCCGTGTATGACCGCGGTCGTTATCAAAAGGACATGCAGGAAATCCTGATGGCCAAGTTCACCGAGGCCGACATCAAGGCCGGCCGTCTCGTCACGCCGGGCAGCCGCCTGAAACAGACCATCAACAAACTTGCCGACGAGGGCGGCGGCGTGCGTTACAACGGCGAGAGTTTCGAGATGACCAAGGAATTTCAGCAGATAAACAACGCCGCCCGCTCCCCTGCGCTGGAGGAGGGCGAAAAAGCCGAGCAAGCCGCGCCCGCCCGTGCGCGACAGTGATTGAATCGCTCTCGTAATCTTACTCGTTCTCGAAACGTCACGCAGACAGAAGAGAGAACGAGTAAGAGCACGAGAGCGAGTTTTTCCAAAAACCCAAAAACACCATTTCCATGAAACCAATCCATCTTCCGGCTATCTGCCTTTTGGCATTCGGCCTTCAACTTTCAGCCGTTTCTGCGCCCGCGCTGGCCGACACCGCCATCCGCCTGCAATGGCGGCAGGCCGACGACGGCTGGCGGCTTGCCGCCGCCGATGCGTTTGACCCCTCGGGCCACGCCATCCCCGCCGGCGCGCCCTCGGGCCGCTACACCATCCTCTACTCCGCGACCGAGCCGGACAAGACGCCCGTCCCGTTTGCCCTCTCCGGGCGCGCCGACGCCTTCCCCGAGCCTATCTACAAATATCCCGTGCCGCGCTGGGCCAAGGCCACCCTCCCCGCCGCCCTGAACCTCGCCGGCGAGGAACGCTCCTTCTTCCCGTCCGACGCCGTGGCGGACGCCGGCGGCGCGTGGCTGTTCCGCCACCGAACCGACGTCGCCGACCTCGCGGCGCGCTGGAGCCTCGACCCCTCGTTCCCCGGCGACGTGCGCGTCACCCTGACGCTCACCGCCCGCAAAGCCGGCTGGTTTTCGCTCCCGACGCCCACGCTCGCCACCGTCGCGCCCGGCGAAGTGCGCTGGGCCGTCGTCCCCGGCTATTTCAAGGGCAACACCTTCAACCCCGACTTCCCCCTCGCGTTCGCCTACGGCCACGGCCTGCCCGACCGCCCCGTCATCGCAAACGAAGGCGCCGCCTCCACGCTCGCCTCCATCCTCACCAACCGCGCCGGCGCCACGCTCGCGGTCATCGCCGAGCCGGGCCTGGTCGATCCCTGGCCTCAGGACGGCCCGGCGCGCGAACTCTGGCGCATCGGCCTCTCGCACATGAACCGCGCCGGCCAGCTCGCGCCCACGCTCTACCGCGCGCTCCTCGGCAGCCGCGACTCGCGGCTCGAAACCGGCGAAACCCTGGTGTTTTCCTTCCGCTATTCGCTGCGCGCCGCCGACTGGTTTGCCGCCATCAGACACGCCGCCTACGACATCTACCGCCTCGACGATTTTCTCGCGCTCAAGCAACCCGTCCGCTCCCTCAGCCAGCGGCTCCACTCCCTGCACCGCTACGTCACCGACGACGCCACCTCCCTCTGGCACACCGAGCAGTTCGGCGGCCTGACCATCGGCGCGCAAGCCTACAACGGCGGCGTCGTCGGCGCCCGGCGCGACCCCAAAAAACCCGGCGACTACGACGCCATGAAAAACTCCGACTACGGCGCCATGTGGATGCTCGCGCGCCTCACCGGCGACCCGCGCCTCACCCGCGACCGCCTGCCCTTCGCGCGCAACTTCAAATTCGTGCAACAACAGGCCGCCCCCGGCTTTTTCCAAGGCGCCGCCATCGGCCAGTATTATCTGGCGAAATCCCGCCGCTTCGTCGAGGAGTGGGGCGACTACGTCGAGCCGGTCGCCATCACCTACTACACCATGCTCGACCTCGGCAACATCCTCCTCTTCGAGCCGGACGACAACGAACTGCGCGCCCGCCTCCGCCTCGGCGCCGAACGCCTCCTCCAATGGCAGCGCGCCGACGGCAGTTGGGCCGTCGCCTACGACCACGCCACGCAAAAAGAACTCTTTGCCGAACTGCCCGACGCCCGCGCCACCTTCTACGGCCTGATCGTCGCCCACCGCATCCTCGGCGACCAAAAGTATCTCGCCGCCGCCCGCCGCGGCGCGGACTGGTTTATTGAAAACGCCGTCCAACCCGCGCGCTTCCTCGGCGTCTGCGGCGACGCCCGCTTCGCGCCCGATTTTGCCACCGTGCAAAGCGCGCAAGCCCTGCTCGACCTCTACGACCTCACCGCCGATGTCCGCTACCGCGAAGCCGCCATCGAATGCGCCCGCCAGTATGTGACGGAAATCTTCACCCACCCGCTGGCCACCAACCAGAGGAAAACCGGCAAAAAACGCGCCCTCTTCGACTGGCAGATCAACCCCTCCGGCCTCGCCTTCGAGCACGGCGGCAGCATCGGCACCGCCAGCGGAAGCGGCCCCATCCTCTTGGCGAGCTACGCCGGCCTCTACATCCGCATGGCGCGACTCACGGGCGAGCCGCTCTTCCGCGACCTCGCCCGCGCCGCCGCGCTGGCCCGCGACGCGTTTCTCCACCCCGACACCCAAGTGGCCACCTACTACTGGCTGCACCTGAACGCCGGCCCCGGCTCCTTCCCGCATCACGCATGGTGGCAGTTGGGCTGGATCACCGATTATCTCATCTCCGAAATCGAATTGCGTTCCGCCGGCGGCATCACCTTTCCGCGCGGCTTCATCACGCCCAAAGTCGGCCCGCACGCCTGCTTCGGCTTCGCGCCGGGCGTCCTTTACGGACGCCCCGTCAACCTCGCCTGGGGCGAACCCGACACCGGAATGCCCGAGATCGATTACCTCATCGCCCGCGACACCGCCGGCGCGCGCATCCACCTCATCCTGTTGAACAACAGCCCGCGCGCCGTGAAAACCACCGTGAAAGCGCCGCCCTCCGCGTTCACCGGCCTCAAAGCGAAAGCATGGCAATCCGCCGCCCTCCGCGCCGACGCCGCCCGCGCGGAAGCGCTCCCCGCCGGACAAACAGCCTGGCCCGTGACCCTCCCCGCCCACGGCCTGGCCGTGCTGGAATTAAGTCCGGAAAACTGACCCCGCCGAAGAACGAACCGAAGCAAGGCAAGCCAAGGCAAAACGAACCAAGGCAAAGCAAACCGAGGCAGCGCGAGCCGTGGCACGGCAGGACAACCCGAGGCAAGGCGTGGCAGGGTAGGGCGAGGCGTCCCGCCGAGCCGCTGGCGGTTATTCCGATGGCAGAAACCATGAAAAACTCACGCAGAAACGCAGAGACGCAAAGAGCATGAGGGTTGAGGAGTGAAAACAAACCCTCCGGCTCCGTCACCCACTACTCATTACGCATCCCCTCCCTTGTGCCTTCGTGCCTTTGTGTGAGATTATACCAATTCCCAATGAGATTTATCCTTTTGTAGTCCGATTTTGCTCTTTCTCTTTATTCTTTATCTTTCCTCTTTCTATTCCTTCCTCCCATTACTGGTTGGAAACGAGGAGAAAGAGAAAGATAAAGAGGAAAGAGAAAGAAATGGGCAGCACGGCGGCTATCCATCCAAAAGAATAAATTTTGTTCGCAACTGGTATAACCACGGAGCAACGGAGGACGCGAAGGCCGGAATCCGAAGTGTTCTCACGCGAAGACGCGAAAGGCATGAGGCGGTGGGGAGGCCATCCTCCGAGACCTCCGCGACAACGCTTGGTGTAGCGCAGGTTTCCAAACCTGCTGACGGGCCGAAGGCCCGCCCTGAAGCAGACTGGATTTCGAGCGAAGCGACAGTCCGCCAGTCTGCATTACGACAGAGGCCGCGCGTAACCTCAGTTACGAAGTCGAAGGGTTTATTTCCACCCTTCCCTCTCCCCTCTTCCTCCTTCCTCCTTCCCCTTCTCCTTTCACCCTTCCACCTTCTCCCTTTACTCCTCACTCCGCACAGCCCCCTCCTCCTCTCCGCCTCTCCGCCTCTCCGCCTCTCCGCGCCTCCGCGTGAGAATAATCCTCCCTCATCCCTCACCCCTCATCCCGCCTCCCTCATCCCTTCTCCCACCGGCCCTCATCCCTTTTCCCACCGGCCCTCATCCCTTTTCCCACCAACCTCCTCCTTTTTCCCACCGGCCTCCGCGCCTTCCTTACCTCTGTGATGGGTTTTTAGAAATTCCTTGCACTTTCGGCTCGCATCCCCGGATGGCATGGGTCATGATTTTTTTACTATCCGCCTGTCTCACCCCTCCCTCCCTTAACCTCCACGCCACCAACAACCATGAACCCAGACAACACCCGCCACGCCTCGGAAACCCGCCACGCCGGGACACCCCTGACCCCCGCGCCTTCCCGGAAACCCATCCCCGCCGCCCCCGGCCCATGCCGGCGCCGGCGGCTGTCGCCCCCGGTGCTCCCGGTCGCCGCGCTCATGCTGGCGGCGTCG
>JAIRTK010000120.1 GCA_031254955.1 Opitutaceae bacterium | reverse complement strand
GGGGGGGGGGCGGGGGGGCGGGCGGCGGGGGCGGGGGGGGGGGGGGGGCGGCGGGATTGCGGTGCGCGAAAGCGCGATTTTGTGCAAACTGGGGCGATGTCCGCCGGGCCGGCTTCTTGAGGGCGATTCAAAGCGAGGCGCTGCGTTCTGCGCTTTCTTTTTTTCTTGTTAGTTTTAGGGGGCCTCTAGGAATACGTTTTTAGCCGCGAAGGGGACGTAAATGGACGGAATGGACGGAATGAATAGACGGAATGGACGGAATGGACAGAATGGACGGAATGGGCAGAGGGGATGTGAATTCAGAAAGATGGAGTGAGTGTTTAGGGGTGAGAGGCGGGGGGATGAGGGGTGAAGAGTGCATGGTGAGAGGGGAGTTACGGGGTCTGAGGGTTTGTTTTTTGCTTTTTCCCTCCTCTCACTCGTTCTCCCGTGTCTTTGCGTGAGTTTTAATTTGCGGTTATTCGCGGCACTTCGCGGTTGGTTTGGCGGATTGGAAAAGGGGATTTTTAGAACCGTCCTTTTATCTTTCTATCCCAGCGGTGGCGCTTGGAGGAGAAAGAAAAACGAGGAAAGAGGGCATGGCTTCGGGGTGAAGCGCCCCCGGCTCCTGCCGGGGCAACTCCGCCCTTGACCCCGTCCCGTCCCGCGGGCGAACGTCTCGGCTTATGCTCAAAGCTGGCATCGTCGGCCTGCCCAACGTAGGCAAATCCACGCTCTTCAACGCCCTCACCCGCTCCCGCAAGGCGGAGGCGGCCAACTATCCCTTTTGCACCATCGACCCCAATGTCGGCGTCGTCACCGTGCCCGACGACCGCCTTTGCGTCCTGAAAAAAATCGCGAAGACCCAAGTCGTCATCCCCGCCGCCATCGAGTTTGTGGACATCGCCGGCCTCGTCGCGGGCGCCAGCAAGGGCGAGGGACTGGGCAACCAGTTTCTTGCCAACATCCGCGAAGTGGACGCCATCGTGCAAGTCGTGCGCTGCTTTGAGGATGCCGATGTCGTCCACACCATGGGCGGCATCGATCCCGTGCGCGACATCGAGGTCATCACCACCGAACTCGTGCTCGCCGACCTCGAAGCCGTGCTCAAGCGCATGGAAAAAACGCAAAAAAAAGCCAAGTCCGGCGACAAGGAGGCCATCGGCGAAATGGCCCTGCTCGAACGGCTCTCGCCCCACCTCAACGAAGGCAGGACGGCCAACGTGCTGCCCGGCGCGACCGAGGACGACAAGGCCATGATGAAACTCTTCCAGCTCCTCACCGCCAAGCCCGTCCTCTTCGCCTGCAACGTCGCCGAGTCCGACCTCGCCGCCGCCGCGCGGAATCCCTTTGTGCAAAAAGTCGCCGAATACGTGCGCACCCACCACGACGCCGCCTACGTGCCCATCTCGGCCAAAATCGAGGCCGAGCTGGTCGAATTGCCCGCCGACGAGGCGAAGGCGTTTTTGAAAGACCTCGGCGTGGACGACTCCGGCGTCTCCGCGCTCATCCGCGCCAGCTATGCGCTCCTCGGCCTGCAAACCTATTTCACCGCCGGCGAAAAGGAGGTGCGCGCCTGGACCATCAAAAAAGGCTGGAAAGCCCCGCGAGCCGCCGGGGTGATCCATACCGATTTCGAGAAAGGATTCATCAAGGCCGAAGTGGTGAGCTACGAGGACCTGGCCCGGCTGGGCGGCACCGCGGCGGCGAGAGAGGCCGGCAAATACCGGCTGGAGGGCAAGGATTACGTCTTTCAGGACGGCGACGTGGCGCTTTTCCGTTTCAACAACTGACGTTGCGCGGCGTCAGTTGGAGTCCCCTGCGCGGAAAGGAGCCGCGAAAAAACAGCGGCCCCAAAGGCAAGCTCGTGAATTGCGCCTTTTGAATGACCGGGCCTTTTGAACGGCTTTTTGAATGACCTTTTGAATGACCGGGCAGAGGGAAATTCATCACGGAGACAAGGAGGGCGCGGAAGGCGTGGAGGGCGTGGAGGGTGCGGAGGGTGCGAAAGGTGCTGAAGGCATGTCTGATACCCATTCCCAATGAAAATGACTCTTTTGTAGGGGCGTCGCAAGCGACGCCCGGCTTGATAACCGCGCACCAGTAAAGGCCGTGTACCAGCAACGGGCTTCGCAAGCGAAGCCCCTACATGGCTCTGCTTCTAAAATGTCATGTTCACTGGGAAAGGGTATGACACCCTTTGCGAATGAAAATCACACTATGGAAACCGTTAAAGGTAGGGCGAGGCGTCCCGCCGAGCCGTGTTAACCGCTCGCCTCCCGCCGAGCCGTATGAAGCGCTCGTGTCCCGCCGAGCCGTGTTAACCGCTCGCGGCTCGGCGGGACGCCTCGCCCTACCTGGAGGGGGATTTTTGTCTGCAAAGGGTGTTGCACCAGAGATGAAGATACAGAGGAAAGCGGAAAGAGCCGGGACGCCCGGACGCGGGGCTTCACTTTGCCTCGCACCCGCATCCGGCGGACGCTCAACTCTTCCTTGCTTGTTTTGCCGGGATTGTCACCTTGTCCGGATAGTTTGCCCTGACCACGCACCCTGATTCATGTCCGAGTCCCCGTCTCCATCGCCGACATTGCAGCAGATTGCCGAGCGCCTTGGCGTGAGCAAGACGGCGGTTTCGATGGCGTTGCGCGACCAGCCGCGCATCTCCGCGCGGCTCAAAAAACGCGTCCGCCAGACGGCGGTTGCGCTTGGCTACACGCCGAATGCGCTCGTCGCCGCGCACATGGCGCACCTGCGCAGCCGCCGCACGCCGCGTTATCAGGCGACGCTCGCCCTGGCGTTGTCATGGAGCCGCGCGCAAATCCGGCAGAGCGTCGCCGGCGACATTTACCGGCTTTATCGTCGCGGCGTCCACGAACGCGCCGCGCAACTCGGCTATGTCATCGAGGAGTTTTCGCTCGATGTCGGCGCGGGCGGGCTGGAGCCGGCCCGGCTGGCCCATGTGCTCAAGAGTCGCGGCATCCACGGCATCGTGGCGGCGCCCGTGCCGAAGCCGGGCGGCAGGCTTGAGTTTGCGTGGGAGGATTTCGCGGCGGTGGCGCTCGGCTACTCAATCGGCGCCCCCGATTTGCACCGCGCGTGCCAGGATGCGTTTGGCGGCATGGGATGCGTGCTCGCGGAAGTGTCGGCGCGGGGTTACAGGCGTCCGGGGCTTGTGCTTGCGAGAGAAGATGACGCACGGGTCAACCACCTCGCGCTCGCCCGTTTTCTCGCGTGGCAGCGCACGGAGAGCGCGGGGGAGCCGGTGCCGGAGTTGCTGCTTGAGGAGCAGCGGGCGGACATCGTGATGCGCTGGTTTCGCGAGCACCGGCCCGATGTGGTCATCAGCTCAAGCGCGCAGGTGTGCGGCTGGTTGCGCGAGGCCGGCATCCGCGTGCCGCGCGACGCGGGCTTCGCCTCCACGTTCTGGCTGCCCGTGTTCAAGGGGTTGAGCGGTGTTTATGAAAACTACGATCTGATCGGGGCCTCCGCGGTCGATATGCTGGTGGGGCAGTTGCATCGCAACGAGCGCGGTGTCCCCGCCGAGCCGAAGCACACGCTCCTGCCTGGCCGCTGGATGGACGGGAGCACATTGCGCGCAGGCCCCGAAAGGCGCGGCGCGGCGCGGAAGCCGTCCGAATACGGGACGAATAATACCCTTTCCTAATGAAAATCCCACCAAGGAAGCCGTTAAAGGTAGGGCGAGGCGTCCCGCCGAGCCGTGGGAAGCGCTCGCGGCTCGGCGGGACGCCTCGCCCTACCTTTATCGGCTTCCTTAGGGGGATTTCCATTAGGAAAGATCCCTTTTTAAGGGACGGGTTATACCCATTCCTTTTCCGTTTATTCTGTCGCCTGGGCGATGGCGCGGGAGCGCCGGTAGGGAGGCCTCTCCGAGGCCTCCGGGAGCGCGCCCCGGGCGCCTGGGAAATTCCAACTGTTTTTGTCCGCCCGGCGGAGGCCTCGGAGAGGCCTCCCTGCCTTGGGTTGGTTTGCGTTGGGTGGGCTTTTGTCTCCAGAGGTTGCGGAGGCCGGGTGAAGGTGTGGGCGAGGCGCGTTGCGCCTCGTCGGGCGGCGGGACGCCGCCCCTCCTTGCGCCAGCGCGCGTCCACGCGCACGGCCATCGAAAAGAGCGAGGAACCGGTTTCTTAGAAGGCGCTTAAAGTGACTCTCACTATTTGAAGGCATGTTGGGATGGGCGGGTTTTGTTTCCGGGGCATCCGGGGCGGGCATCAAGGCGGGCTGGGGGAGCCGGCTTGGCGGGCGTAGTCGGTGATGATGCCGTCAAAGGAGCCGTTGCTGAAAAAGATGACCACGCGCGGCTGCGCCGGGCGGGGCGGGAGCGTGGCGGCGGCAAGGGCGTCGCGGAGGGCGGCGTTGGTGGCGAAGGCGCGGGCGTCCACGTTTTGGGCGGCAAGTTGGCGGGCGACTTGGCACGGGGCGAAGCGGGCGTCGGCGGCGAGGTGGTCGGCGCGGTGGACCGGGCCGAGAAAGACTTCGTGCGCGTTTGCGAGGGCGCGGGCGAAGTCGTCTTGGAGCCGGTTGGTGCGCGCGGTGTTGCTGCGCGGTTCGAAGACGGCCGTGAGCGTGGCGGCGGGGAAGCGGTTGCGGAAGGAGCGGAGCGTCCCGGCGATGGCGGTGGGGTGGTGGCCGAAGTCTTCGACGAGGGTGAGCGCGGGTGTGGCGAGGTGGGTTTCCTGGCGGCGGCGCACGCCGCGAAAGCGGGCCAGGGGGGAGGCTAGGTGGAAGCAATGCGAAATGCGGAATGCGCAATGCGGAATGCCGGCGGTGTCGGTGATGTCGGCGGTGTCGGTGGCGGTGCCGGTGGTGGTGTCGGTGGTGCCGGTGATGTCGGTGATGGTGTCGGTGGTGGTGGTCACTTGGCGCTTGTCGTCGGGCGTTTCCGCGGCGAGCGCGGCGGCGGCGGCGGCGATGGCGGCGTTGCGGGCGTTGTAGAGGCCGGGGAGTTGCCAGTGGATGCGCGCCCATTCCGCTCCGTCCCAGAGCAGCGTGAAGGCGGCGTGGTCCGCGGTCTCGGTGAACTCGGTGATGCGGACGCAATTGTTTCCGCCGGTGCCGACGAGGAGTATGGGGCACCAGCGGATGTTTGCGAGAATGGGGAGGAGGTTGGGGTCGTCGCCGTTGGCGATGATGATTCCGTTGCGCGGGACAAGGCGCGTCAGGTGCTCGAAGGCGCGGCGCACGTCGGCGAGGTCGCGGAAGATGTCGGCGTGGTCGAATTCGAGATTGTTCAGCACGGCGATGCGCGGCGCGTAGTGGATGAATTTCGAGCGTTTGTCGAAGAAGGCGCTGTCGTATTCGTCGCCTTCGATGACAAACGGGTCGGCGGGCGCGCCGAGGTGGCTGCCGGTCGGCGGGTCTTGCGGGACGCCGCCGATGAGGAAGCCGGGGTCGCGTCCGTTTTCGCGGAGCAGAAAAGCCGTGAGCGCGGTGGTGGTGGTCTTGCCGTGGGTGCCGCAGACGACGATGTTGCGGCGCGGCCTGAGCACGAGGTCATGCAGCATCGCGGGAAGCGAGGTGAAGGGGAGGGCGCGGGTTTCGAGGAGCCACTCGACTTCGGGGTTGCCGCGGCTCATGGCGTTGCCGACGACGACGAGGTCGGGCGCGAGCGCGGCGAGGCGCGCGGGGTCGTAGCCTTCGTGGAGCGCGATGCCGGCGGCGGCGAGCAGGGTGCTCATCGGCGGGTAAACGCCGGCGTCCGCGCCGAGCACGTCGTGGCCGGCGGCGCGCGCGAGCAGGGCGGCGTTGCCCATCGCGGTGCCGCAGATGCCCATGAAGTAGATTTTCATATGAGCGCCATCCAAGCGCGGCGGGAGGCGGGGCGGCGATACTGAAATTAACCGTGAATGGACTGAATGGACCTAATGGACAGAATGGACAGAATGGACTGAATGGACGCGAATGGATGCGAATGGACAGAAATTCAAAAAGATGGGGCGAGTGCATGATTATTTGACCGATATTTGAGGGAGGCGCGAGGCGTGGAGAGGCGTGAGGAATAAGTGAAGTGATGAGGGGTAAGGAGCGAGTGATGAGAGGTGAAGGGTAGAGTGATGAGGGGTAAGTGGTGAGGCGTGAGTTGCGGAGCCGGAGGGTTTGTTTTCACTTTTCACCTTTCACTCTTCGCGCTCGCTCCCTCTCACTCTTCACTCCCCACGTCTCACCCTTCATCCTCTCTGCGTCTTCGCGTCTCTGCGTGAGTTCTTCATGGCCTCGTGCCCTCCGTGTCTCCGTGGTGAAACGCAATCCGACGGACGGGGATGCCCGAGCAAACCGGTCGCCCTGCCTCGTGGAATATCAGTTGCAAAGAGGCGCAGGCGCTTTGCGCCGTTTTTGGCGTTTTGGGATTTCATCTCTCGACATGGAATTTGTTGTTGAAAGCCTCCGGCGGGGGCGCACTGTCCGCGTTGGCCAGGTGCCATGCATGGGCAGGCGCGTGAACTCCGCCAGGACCGGAAGGTAGCAACGGCAACGACGTTCTCCCAGTGCCGTGGAGTGCCTGGCCACTTTTTTTGCCCGGACAACAGCCGCCGATAAAGTCCGTCCCCCCCCCATGCCCCCCGCGCCCCTCTTTATTCTTTATTCTTTCTCTTTCTCTTTATTTTTATCTTTCGCCGGAAGACGTGGTGAAAAGGGAGAAAGAGGAAAGAGGAAAGAAAAAGAATAAAGAATAAAGAGGGGCGCTGGGAGGGGAGGGGAGGGGGGACGGGCCGCGCTTACGTGGCGGTGTCTGTCAGGCGCACGGGAATCCCGCGCGAGGCGAGCCAGGCCTTTACCTGTGGAACCGTCAGCGTGCCGAAGTGGAACAGGCTCGCGGCCAGCACCGCGCTCGCATGGCCTTCGTCGAGCACATCCGCGAAATGCTCCAGCCGTCCGGCGCCGCCGCTGGCAATGACCGGCACCGTGACCGCGTCGCTGACCGCGCGGGTGAGCGCGCAATCGTAGCCGGTCTGCATGCCGTCGCAATCCATGCTGGTGAGAAGAATCTCGCCCGCGCCGAGCGACACCGCCTGGCGCGCCCACGCGACCGCGTCGAGTTCGGTGGCGTTGCGTCCGCCGTGGGTGTAAACCCGCCAGCTTTTCCCGTCCGGCTCGCGCTTGGCGTCGATGGCGACGACGATGCACTGGTTGCCGAAGCGCCGCGACGCGTCCGCGACCAGTTGCGGATTCTGGATGGCGGAGGTGTTGAGCGAGACCTTGTCGGCGCCGCTTTTCAACATGCGCTCGATGTCATCGACCGTGCGCAGTCCGCCGCCGACGGTGAGCGGCATGAAGCACTGCTCGGCGGTGCGCGCCACGACATCGTGCATGATGCCGCGCCCGTCGCTGGAGGCGGTGATGTCGAGGAACACCAGCTCGTCCGCGCCCTGCGCGTCGTAGGCCTTGGCGCATTCGACCGGGTCGCCGGCATCGCGCAGCTCCTGGAATTTCACGCCTTTGACGACGCGCCCGTTGGTCACATCGAGGCAGGGGATGATTCGGCGGTTAAGCATGGTTGGGCGGATGATAACCCGAAACACGCCGCGAGGAGCAAGCGGCAAGTGCCCGCCCAATCGTTCGCGTTCTCGCAGGACGGATTCCTTACTAACTGATGGGACGCGCTGCCTCTGTCGTAGCGCAGACTTGTAGCGCAGACTTCCAAGTCTGCTTCATGCTACGCACGCGTTGCGTGCTCAGCAGGTTGGGTTCCGAGCGAAGCGAGAAGCCTGACAACCTGCGCTACAACGGCAGCGCGTAACAGCAGTTCTTAACTCTACTTTGTTAACCGAGGTTAATAAAGTAGAGTTGAAATCTCACTCTTTTGCATGGATGGGAAGAGGAAATTCACCACGGAGACACAGAGGCCACGGAGCGCGACCCACAGAGGCCTCGGCGACCCTGCCGGAACAGGTTTTTTCTCTCCATGCTCTCCGTGTCGGAGATATGTGTCCTTTGTGTCACAACAGACTTCGTTGGCCTTTTCGCGTCTTTGCGTGGGTTATTTTGACAGGCACTCTTAGCAGCCGGAGCGCGTTGGCGACGACGAGCAGGGTGGCGCCTGTGTCCGCGAGAATGGCGAGCCATAGGCTGGCGCAGCCCAGCAGGGTCAACGCGAGGAACAGCGCCTTCAGCGTCAGCGCGAAGGTTATGTTGAAATGGATGATGGACAGGGTTCGCCGTCCGAGGCGGAGGGTTTTGGCAATCTCGCCCAGCTCGTCTTGCATGAGTGCGATGTCCGCGGTCTCGATGGCGGCGTCGGCGCCGGCTGCGCCCATCGCGATGCCCACGTTGGCGGCGGCCATCGCGGGCGCGTCGTTCACGCCGTCGCCGACCATGGCGACGATGCCGTGTCTGGCCCGCAGCGTCCGCACCGCCGCGACTTTGTCGTCGGGCAACAGGTCGCCGTGCGCCTCGTCGATGCCGGCCTGGCGGGCGATGCGGGCGGCGGTGCGCTGGTTGTCGCCGCTCAGCATGACGATGCGGTTCACGCCGGCGGCGCGCAGGTCGGTGATCGCCTGTCTGGCGCGGGGGCGCAGTGTGTCGCCGATCGCGAGGAGGCCCAGCACGGGTTCAGAGCGGGCGGGCCGCCCGCGCTCCATAGGGTGCAGCGTGTCGCCGACAGTGGGGAGGCCCAGCATGCCGCCGCGAGCGTCGGCGGGCGGACGGTGGCCGACCACGACGACGGACAGCCCTTGGTCCTCGATGGCGGCGAGCCGCCGCTCCAGTTCCTCCGTGCACACGCCAAGCTCGTGCGCGAAGCGGTGGTTGCCGACGAAGCACGCGCGTCCGTCAACGACGCCCTCCGCGCCGCGTCCGGCGCGGTTCTGGTAGTTGCCGGCGCGCGGGAAGGCGATGCCGCGTTCTTTCGCGCAGGCGACCACGGCCTTGGCGAGCGGGTGCGCGGAGTGGTCGTCGAGCGCCGCCGCGACGCGCAAAATCTCCCCGTCGTCGCCGGCGGCGATTCGGTCCACGGTTCGCACGGCGGGTTTGCCTTCGGTGATGGTGCCGGTCTTGTCCACGGCGAGCGCTTTGAGCCGCGCGATGGTTTCGAGGTGCGCGCCGCCTTTCACGAGGACGCCGCGGCGGGCGAGCGCGGTCAGGCCGGCCACGATGCCGACCGGGGTGGCGATGACCAGGGCGCAGGGGCAGGCGATGATGAGGAGCACGCAGGCGCGGTAGAGCCACGCGGCCCATGCGCCGCCCAGGAGCAGCGGCGGGACGAGAAACACGGCCAGCGCGGCCAGCGCGACCAGCGGCGTGTAGCGGCGCGCGAACATGTCTACGAAGCGCTGGGTCGGCGCCTTCTGCTCCTGCGCCTCCTCCACGAGGCGGATGATGCGGGCCAGCGTGGTGTCGCCGCTCGCTTTCGTGACGTTGATTTCCAGCGCGCCTTCGCCGTTGAGCGTGCCGGCGAAGACGGTGTCGCCCGGCTTTTTGTCCACCGGCGCCGATTCGCCGGTGATCGAGGCTTGGTTGACGGCGGACTCGCCGGAGACGACTTCGCCGTCGAGCGGGATGCCCATGCCGGAGCGGACGGCCACGATTTCGCCGACCGCGACTTGGTCCGCCGGCGTCTCCACGAAGCGCCCGTCGCGTCTCACCAACGCGGTTTTGGGCGCGAGTTCGAGGAGGGCGGCGGTGGCGCGGCGGGCGCGGCGCTCCGCCCAGCTTTCGAGCCACTCCGCCACGCCAAACAGGAACACCACGGCGGAGGCTTCGACCCATTCGCCGATGACCGAGGCGCCGATGGCGGCGAGCACGACGAGGAGGTTGATGTCCGGGCGCAGGCGGCGCATCGCCGCCCACGCCTTGGGCAGCAGGAACCAGCCTCCGGACAACATCGCCGCAATGCCGGCGGACGCGACCGCGCCGCCGGGCAGCCAGTTCATGGCATGTCCGGCCAGCGCCACGCCGGTGAGCAGGCCCGACACGGCGAGGCTGAGCGTCACCGCTCCGACGCCTTCCGGCGAGTGGCCATGTCCGCAGCAGCCGCCGGAATCGTGGCTGTCGTCGTGGCCGTGTTCGGAGTTCACATCGTGTCGGGCTTGGTTCATGGTGCTATTTTTGCAGGTTGGATGAGGGTGTTGTTCGCTTCCGTCAACACAGGCGCGGTCATGCGCCAGAGCCTTTTTCGTTTACGCTGTCGTCTGTCTTGTCCTGACGCAACGCGGACTTCCGAGGCTGTTTGGCTTGGGCGGCGCAGGGCACCGTCGAGCAGGTTGGGAAACTTGCGTTACGAAAAGCCTGGCCTTGCGTCAGCATCAACGAAACAGGCGCTAGAAGGGCCAAGTGAATAGCGCGGGCAGCGGGGTGTCCCCTAGTGAGGCGCCTTTCAAATGTTCAATCATTTCGAAACAAGCCAGAGCAACAAGAAACCATGCCGCCTCCGACATCGCGCGGAGAATGACGCGGGGGGCGATGGTCAAGTTCGGGCGCGACCAATACAGGCCCGCGTTGGGCAGGATTCTGGGCACCTTGGCGCAATAATCGCCGTAGGCCGCTCCGAAGAGCAAACGCAGGCGCGCTTCTTCCGTCTTGATGACAAAATGATGATAGCCCCAGAACACCGGAATGAGCGCCAGTCCCAAGGGCGGAGAGCTGGCGGCGAAGGCGAAGCCCACTCCGCCGGCAAACGAGAACAGATACAGCGGGTTGCGGCAAATCGAGTAGGGGCCGTCACTACAGAGTTCCTTGTTTTTGCGTCCGGCGATGTAGAGGGCGCACCAGATGCGGCCGAGGACGGCTATCGAAATCAGCAATATGCCGATGATCTCCAGAACCAGCACCAACGCGGATTGTCCCGGCGACCGGGTGAACACCAGCAGGGTGAAAAAACAGGCTGCAAGAATCCGGCTGAGCGGTTTACGCCGCCGGGTTAAAAAAACGGCCCACGCGGAGGGCGTGGCCGGGGAATCGGGTTGTGCGTGTGTTGTCATTGGAGGGAGCGCCCCCGCGCCGGGGGTGGCGGGGGGGGGGAGGATGCCGGGTGATGTTTTTATACCAATTCCGAACAAAATTTATTCTTTTGGATGGATAGCCGCCGTGCTGCCCATTTCTTTCTCTTTCCTCTTTATCTTTCTCTTTCTCCTCGTTTCCAACCAGTAATGGGAGG
>JAIRTK010000105.1 GCA_031254955.1 Opitutaceae bacterium | reverse complement strand
ACCTGTCCGTAAAGGCGAACCTCGCCCTCGCGACCGCCGTCGGCCACCGCGATCATGATCGTATCCTTGTGGACATCCAGCCCCACATAGTGTTGTGTCTTTTTCATGCGCTTGTCCTCGTTTTCAAGTTGTTATGGTTTGTCCTTCAGCCTTGTGGCTCGGCCCGCTCTTCACGGGCAACCCACGCCTAGGGGACAAGCGCCTTCTTTCACTTCCTGCGCTCATCCGCAGCTATAATGTCTAGGCGATACCACTTTAATGCCTCAATAATATTTTGGGGCACGCCATGCCCGTAATTATAATTGAAACCAAATTGGTATTGAGTGCGAACCTCGCCCTGCGCGGTGGCCTTGAGATACCATTTCATTGCCTCGTCATGGTTTTCGGCTACCACGCCGTCACCATGGTCATACATGTAACCGAGATCGTATTGCGCCTTTGCGTCCCCCAGCGTGGCTTTTTTTAGGTTTTCCTCGAATTTGTTATATTTTTTGAGCATGTTTTTCGCATCCACCTGCCCCTGGTCGCCCGCCATGTGATACCATTTTAGCGCCATAATCTCGTCCTGGGGTACGCCCTGGCCCTTTCTGTATTTTTCGCCGAGATTGTATTGAGCAATCGCGTCGCCCCGTTCCGCCGCCATGCGATACCATTTCACGGCCTCGGCGTGGTCTTCGGGCACACCAAGGCCGTCTGAATACATAAGTCCAAGTCTGTTTTGTGCGTCCGCGTTGCCTTGCTCGGCGGCCATGCGATACCACTTCGCTGCCTCAACGTAATCCGTTTCTTTGTAATCATATCTATCAAGGAATACGAGCCAGTGCCACCCTTTTTCATACATGCGTCCGAGATTGTATTGCGCAATCGCGTGTCCCTGTTCGGCGGCTTTGCGATACCATTTCGCCGCAACGGCGTGGTTTGTCATCACTCCCCGCCCGTTTTCATACAAGACACCGAGTTCGTATTGCGCCGTTGTGTTTCCCTGCTCGGCCTCGCGGATTAATTATTTTGTGGCGGCGCTTTTGCACCCGGGCAGGCACACCACGAGCAGAAATGACAGTATTATCAGGGTTTGTTTCATTTTGATCAGGATTTGTTTTATTTTGTTAATTGCCCTTACTATAAATGCGAATCACTCCAAACAGAAAGGTTTTTCATTCTCCGTTTTTCCCCGCCCTTTCCCCAGCAGTTCCTCCGCGTGCGCGAGCGCGCTCTTCGCGGTGCGGTCGCCGAGCATGCGCGCGAGTTCGCTCACGCGGGCCTTGCGGTTTTCATGGATGGCCTCGATGCGCACCCGCGTGCGCCCCGCCGACTGGTCCTTCGTCACCACCAAGTGGCTCGCGGCCTGCGCCGCGACCTGCGGCAGGTGCGTGACGCAAAACACCTGCCGCCCGCCCGCCAGCCCGGCCATCTTTTCGCCCACCACGCGGCCAATCTCGCCGCCCACGTTGGCATCCACCTCGTCAAACACCAGCACGGGCACGCCATCAAGCCCGGCCAGCACCGCCTTCAACGCCAGCATCACGCGCGCCAGCTCGCCGCTCGACGCCACGCGGTTCAACGGCAGCGCGGCCTCGCCCGCGTTCGGCGAAAACAAAAACTCGCACCCGCAATCCCCCGTCGGCCCCGGCCCGGCCAGCGGAACGATGTTCACCTGAAAATCCGCCTTCCTGAACCCGAGTTGCGCGATGCCCCCGGCGGCGGCCTTCGCCAGCTCCCGCGCCGCCCCTTCCCGCGCCCGCCGCAAGACCGACGCCGCATCCGCCAACGCGCGGGCGGCGCCGGCGATGTCCCGGTCGAGCCTCGCCAGCGCGCCCTCGATGTCGCCCTGAAGCTCCAGCCTCCGGCGCATCGCGTCGCGCGCGGCGAGCACGGAAGCCAGGTCGCCGCCATGCCGGCGGCGCGCGTCGAGCCAAGCATCCATCCTCTCCTGCAACGCCTCCGCCTGCCCCGGCTCAAACTGGTATTCGCCGCCGAGCGACGCGAACTCCGCGCCGAGGTCGGACAACTCCACCGAAACCGACGCGAGCCGCTCGGCAAGCGCCCTGCCCGCCGCCGGGTCGAGCGCCTCCAGCCGGCGCGCCTCGCGCACCAGCGCGGCCACGCGCGCGCCCGCCCCCTCCTCGCCATTCAACCCCTCGGCGAGGGCGGCGGCCAGCTCCAGCAATTCGCGCGCGCTGTTCTGGCGCTGGAAATCACGCTCCAGCGTCTCGACGGCCTCCGCGGTGAGTTCGAGCGCGTCGAGCCGGGCAAGCTGGGCTTCGAGAAAACTGATCTGGTCGGCGGAAAGCCGCGTCTCCCGCGCGACCCGCGCCCGCTCGTCGCGCAAGCCCCGCCAGGCGTGATAGTTTTCCTGATACGCGGCGAGCGGCCCGCCGGCGCGCCCGAAGAGGTCGAGCAGTTCGAGCTGGCACGACTCCTTGAGCAGGCGGCGCGGCTCGCCCGGACCGTGGAAATCAATCCACCGCTCGCCGATGCGCTGGAGCGCGGACAGCGTGGCCAGCCCGCCGTTGACCGTGATGCGCGGCGCCTTTTCCCGAGGCAGGCTGCGCTTGAGGAGCAGCACGCCGTCCTCGCACGCGGGCAAGTCGAGCGCGCCGAGGAGCGCGTCGAGCGTCCGGGTGTCTTTGAACCCAAGCGCGGCCTCGACCTCGCACGCCGGGGCGCCCTGGCGGATGAGGGACTTGTCCGCGCGCCCGCCCGCGAGCAGGCTGAGCGCGCCCAGCAGGATGCTTTTGCCCGCGCCGGTCTCGCCGGTGACCGCGGTGAACCCCGGCTCGAATTCGAGCGCGACTTCTTCAAGCAAGGCGAGGTTCCTGATGCGCAGCGATTGGAGCATACCCGGCATGGTCGG
Source organism: Opitutaceae bacterium (assembly GCA_031254955.1). Classification (GTDB taxonomy): domain Bacteria; phylum Verrucomicrobiota; class Verrucomicrobiia; order Opitutales; family Opitutaceae; genus Termitidicoccus. Next base: position 39 of record JAIRTK010000105.1, on the reverse strand, counting down.
ACAAAAACCGCGCACATTTCAAGCGGACGATTGCGCGCG
>JAIRTK010000051.1 GCA_031254955.1 Opitutaceae bacterium | reverse complement strand
TCCGATCTCCCCCCCGACGTGTTATCGAATAATAATACACCCGCAACCCCTGTCTATATTCGCCCCGCGTTCATTCGCTGTTGAAAAACTAAAAACATATAATTTTATATACCATCATGACCGTCTCTCCTCCAGCTTCTATAAAACGTCCCCTCAAGACCGTCCGCCTCGCCTGCGACCTCGTCGTGGGCGGCGGCGGCCTGTCCGGCGTGTGCGCGGCCATAGCCGCGGCGCGCGAGGGCCTGAAAGTCGTGCTGGCGCAGGACCGCCCCGTGCTCGGCGGCAACGGCTCCAGCGAAGTGCGCCTCTGGATACTCGGCGCCACCTCCCACATGGGCAATAACAACCGCTGGGCGCGCGAAGGCGGCGTCATCGACGAGTTCATGGTGGAAAACACCCACCGCAACCGCGAAGGCAACCCCGTCTTCGTCGATGCCCTCCTCCTCGAAATGGTCGCGCGCGAGCCTAACATCACGCTCCTGCTCAACACCGTCATCCACGACCTCGAAAAAAACGACGCCGGCACCATCCGCTCCCTGCGCGCCTTCAACCCGCAAAACGCCACCGAATACACCCTCGCCGCGCCTCTGTTCTGCGACGCCACCGGCGACGGCCTCATCGGCTTCCTCGCCGGCGCCGCCTTCCGCATGGGCGCGGAAAACCGCGACGAATTCGGCGAAGGCATGGCGCCCGGCGACGCATTCGGCGAACTGCTCGGCCACTCGCTCTACTTCTACTCGCGCGACACGGGCCGGCCCGTGAAATTCACGCCCCCGTCCTTCGCCCTGCAAGACATCACAAAAATCCCGCGCTACAAAGACTTCTCCTCGACCGAGCAAGGCTGCAAACTCTGGTGGGTCGAATACGGCGGACGCAAGGACACCGTGCACGACACCGAGGAAATCAAATGGGAACTGTGGAAAGTCATCTACGGCGTCTGGAATTATATAAAAAACTCCGGCAAATTTCCCGAGGCCGCGACCATGACCCTCGAATGGGCCGGGACGCTCGCGGGCAAGCGCGAAAGCCGCCGCTTCGAAGGCGACCTCATGCTCACGCAACGCGACCTCGTCGAACAAATCCCGCATCCCGACGACGTGTCTTTCGGCGGCTGGGCCATCGACCTGCATCCCGCCGACGGCGTTTACAGCCCCATCGACGGCTGCACGCAATACCACGCCAAAGGCGTTTACGGCATCCCCTACCGCACGATGTACAGCCGCAATATAAAAAACCTCTTCCTGGCCGGACGCATCATCAGCGCCTCGCACGTGGCCTACGGCTCGAGCCGCGTGATGGCGACCTGCGGCCACAACGCCGCCGCCGTCGGCCTCGCCGCCGCCCTCTGCAAAAAACACAACAAACTCCCGCGCGACATCGCCGCCCCCGAGTATATAAAAGAACTGCAACGCGAACTATTAAAACGCGGCCAATACATCCCCGGCGTCCCCCTGCGCGACGAAACCGACCTCGCCCAAACCGCGCAACTAACCGCCACCAGCGAACTCCAACTAACCGCCCTCCCCCCCGCGCCAAGCAACATCCCCTTTCCTGAAAGCACCCTTTCTCCTAAAAACCCCCTTGCTCCGGGCGCCCCCCCCGCTCCGGGGAGCGCCCCTACTCCGGGGAGCGCACGCGTCCCGCGTGCCAGCACACGCGTCCCGCCCGTGCCCCCGTCCGGCCTCTCCACCGGACAAACCCCGAAGGCCGCGGACGCGCCCCAAACCGCCGCCACCGCCGACCCGATAAAAACCCGCCCCCTCAACGCATCCTGGGCAATGATGCTCCCCGTCTCCGCCGGCCCCGCGCCGCGCGTCGTGTATTACGCCCGCGCCAAGACCGACACCACACTCCGCGTCGAACTGCGCATCAGCTCCAAGCCGCAAAACCACACCCCCGACACCACCCTCGCCACCCGCGAAATCCCCCTCGCCGCCGCCGCCGGCTTCCAGCCCGTCGCGCTCGATTTTCCCGCCGCCGAAACCTCTGCCGCCGCCTCCGCCGCCAGCCCCGCCACAGCAGCCCCCACCACCGCCGACACCGCCACCGCTGGCACCACCGCCGCCAGCACCACCGCAGCCGACAGCACCGCCGCCGAGACCACCGCCGCCGGCACCACCATCGCCGCTCCCACCGTCGCCGCCACCGGCCTCACCGCCGCCGCCGGAGTAGTCATCCCGCGCGCCTGTTATGCGTTTTATATCATCCACGCCAACCCCGCCGTCGAAATCGCCCTCAGCGACCACCGCGTGACCGGCATCCTCGCGCTCACGCACGAGGCGAACAAAGCGGTCGCCAAGTCGGCGGTGCAAACCCCGCCCGACGGCGTGGGGGTGGACACCTTCGAGTTCTGGCTCCCCCGCCGCCGCCCCGCCGGCGAAAACCTCGCCTGCGCCATCACCCCCCCCATCCCCCTCTACGCCACGCAAAACCTGCTCAACGGCCTCGCCCGCCCCGTCTCCGCCCCCAACGCCTGGGTCGCCGACCCCGCCGACCCCGCCCCCGCGGTCACGCTCCGCTGGCCCGCCCCGCAAACCATCCGCCGCATCACCCTCGCCTTCGACACCGACTACGACCACCCGATGGAATCCGTGCAAATGGGGCACCCGGAAAGCGACATGCCCTTCTGTGTATCCAGCTACAGAATACTGGACGCGTCCGGGAAAACGCTGGTGGAGGAGAACGGCAACTACCTGAGCCAGCGCGAGCACATACTCGCCGCGCCCGTGCGCACGACCGCCCTGCGCATCGAGCTTTCCCATCCCTCGCCGCACATCCCCGCCGCCCTCTTCGCCGTGCGCGCCTACGCGGAATAAAGGTCATGCAAACATGGCGTGCGGCGGCTTATCCCTTGCGGGCGCTTTGAAAAAAATCAATTTTCCCGGACAGCGCCCACCGTGAATGAGCGCCCTTATGCCCTTTCCGAATTAAATTCATACTTTATACCATTTCCCAAAAATAAAGAGGAAAGAATAAAGAGGGTGTGATACAATTTTGAGTTGCTTTCCAGTGTGCCGGCGACCGTAGCGGCAACGTCCCTCCTCTGGACGCGCGCCACGCGAGCACCCTGCACCCGTGGGCATTCGCACAACCCTTTACAGACGGGCTTTCGTGCAGCCCGTCGCAAAGGGGCGAGGCTTCGTCTTGTCCGGAGGCATCCGCCGCCGCTCCGGGCGGCGGCGCCCTTCCTCATCATTTTTGATTCCGACGCCTCTTTGAATCGACTCTCTTCTCATTGCGAGTATTGCTTGGTTTCCATGAGTAACGTGCTCCATATCATGACGGCAATGTTGAACACTCGCGTCATCGTCCGCCGGGTGTTGCCTGGCTTGGCCTGGCTGCTGGCATTCCGTTTCCCTTTGCTTCCATCATTCGGGCTGGACCCCTCGTGGGAACTGGCGATGCCGTTTTTTTTCAAACAAGGCGCGCAATTCGGGCGCGATGTGCTCTTCACCTACGGGCCGCTGGGATGGACCGCTTTGTTTCACTCTTATGATCGCGATCTGTTCGTGTGGCAGTTGGTGTTTCAGGCGGTGTATGCGACCGCCTGCCTGTGCCTTCTTCTTTCCGGTACACGACGCTGGCCCGCGCTGACACAGGCTTTCTTTTGGGGGATGTTCATCTTGTTTTTGACCCAGGAACAAGAGCTGGTTTTCCTGACTGCGCTCTTGTTCGGGTTCCTTGGCCTCATCGACCGCGATGAAAGCGGACGGCTGGAGGTTTCGCATTGGGTGATGCCGCTGTTTGCCGCAGGGCTGTCCTTGGTCAAAGCCACCTTCTTCTTTGTCACCGTTGTCTCGTTTTTGATTGCGGGTGTTTATTTGCTGGCAAGGAAGGCGCCAGGCAGGCTGGCACGGGCCGCGGGGCTTTACGGGTTTGCCTTGCTTGTTGCCTATTTGCTTTGCGGGCAGGATGTCCGTGCCGCGGCGGACTATGTGGCGGGGTGTCTCGACATCAGCCTGCCTTATCTGGAGGGCATGTATCTTCCAGTGTTTTTATTGATAGGGATGGAGACGTTCGCCGGCGTCACCCAGACGGGCCTGATGGCGCTTGTCGTGCTGATGAGTGTGTTTTTCCTGATACACTCAAGGTTCCGACCTCAAACCCTGGCCAAGGGGCTGCTGTATTGGTTGTTTCTCGTGCTGGTCTGGAAGCATGGGCTGACCCGGCATCCAATGGAGATTATACACTGGATGATGGCCATGCTGCCCGTCATGGGCCGGCTTGCGGGCGATCCGGAAGCACCGCTTTTTATCAAATGGCGCAAAGAGGCGGCATGGCGATGGACGCGGCAGGAACCCTCGCTTGTGCTGGGCGCGGCAGTGTTTGTCCCGGCAGTAATACTGGTGGCTTACGCGAGCAGTCTCTTCCCGATACCCCGCTTCGTGGGCAAAAATGTCTATGCGTTTGTGATGCCGCACAGCCGTGCCGCCTATGAAAACGAGCGGGCGCGACTGAGTCGGTTGCATGCGCTGCCGTCCATGCGCGCCATCATCGGCGAGGGGAGCGTGGATGCACTGGGGCAAAACCAGCACAAAGTATTTTATAATGATTTCCGCTACACCCCACGGCCCATGTTTCAGAGTTATTCGGTTTATTCGGAAAAACTCGCCCGGGCCAATCACGCCTTCCTGAAATCGGAACGGGCGCCTGATTTCATGATTATAGACATGGAAACAATAGACAACAGGCTGCCGCTCCAAAGCGACAGCCTTGCCTGGCTGGACGTGGCGGACGATTACGAATGGGTTTGCGATGAGAACAACACGGCGCTCTGGCGGCGCCGGGCGGATGGCGGCGGGCGTTTCCGGCTGGAACAGACGGCTTGCGGGACAACCCGATTGATGGAGTTTGTCAGCCTGCCCGATGGCCCCGTATGGCTCCGCGTTGACATTCGCCTTTCCCTGTTTGGTGAGGCCCGGAAGCTGGCAGGCTGGCCTCCTGTTTTTTACCTGGATGTGAAAATGAAAGACGGCACCATCACGTCCTTTCGCCTGATTCGCGACATCGCCAGGGCGGGATTTGTCGTTTCCCCGGTGATCAAATCCCGCGACGAGTTCAGACGCTTCGCCGAGTCCGGGGAGGGACGCACTCCAGAATCGTTTCGCGTGCGCGCTTCCAGCGCGCTCTGCGTCGCCCCGGAATATGATTATGACATCAGCCTGATAAAAAACATTTCGGCGTGCGTTGATACCGCCCCGGCCCCGGTGCCACAATGAACCAGCCAAGGAAGGCAGGCGCGGGAGTTTCACCGGAGAGTGCCGCGGCATGAAAGAACCGCGGCGCGATGACAGAACCCTGCCGGCAAACCAACATGACAAAAATGTAAGGCGCGTAAAAGGCGGCGGAAAACTTCACGGACTACATTAAACCGCGATACGAGGGGGCAACGCCCCCCGCCCATCCCTCCAGATAACCCATCCCTCCAGACAACCGCCACCCATCATCACCGACTCATTCCAACAATGCATAACACTCCCAGCACCGCCATGCCACCAACTCCCAGCACCGCCACGTCACCAACCCCCGGCCCCCATCACCGGCACAACCGCCGCCGCCGCGCCACCCTCATCGGGAGCGGCCTGCTCGCGGCCAGCGCGCTCGCCTTCACCGTCGCCGCCTTCGCGGCGGGCGAGACCAAACCCTCCGTCGCCATCAACGTTGACGACCAACCGCTCGCCCGCACCGAGTCGGACAGCTACGCGCCCGTCATCAGACAAGTCGCGCCGAGCGTCGTGAAAGTGCTCGTCACCGAACGCGCGAAAAACATCCCCGCGCAAGACAACCCCTTCTTCAACGACCCGCGCCTCCGCGAATTCTTCGGCCCCTTCGGCTTCGGCGGCCCCGGCGGCCCCTTTGGCGGCCCCTTCGGCGGCGGACGCCGGATGCAACGCCAACCCGAGCAAAACGGCCTCGGCTCGGGCGTGGTCGTCAGCGCCGACGGCTACATCGTGACCAACTCGCACGTCGTCACCGGCGCGGACGTGATCAAAGTCTCCTTCAACGACGGACGCGAACTCGGCGCGAAACTCATCGGCGCCGACCCGAAATCCGACCTCGCCGTGATCAAAGTCGAAGCATCCGGCCTGCCCGCCATCACGTTCGCCGACAGCGACCAACTCGAAGTCGGCGACCGCGTGCTCGCCATCGGCAACCCCTTCGGCATCGGCCAGACCGTCACCAGCGGCATGGTCAGCGGCCTGGGCCGCGCCACGCTCGGACTCGATTACGAAGACTTCATCCAAACCGACGCCGCCATCAACCCCGGCAACTCCGGCGGCGCGCTCGTCGATGTGCGCGGACGCCTCGTCGGCGTGAACACCGCCATCCTCAGCCGCAGCGGCGGCTTCCAAGGCATCGGCTTCGCCATCCCCGCCAACATGACCCGCGGCATCATGGAACAACTCGTCGCGCACGGCAAAGTCACGCGCGGCTACATCGGCGTCAAAGTGCAAGACATCACCCCCGCCTTTGCCGAACAATTCGACCTCGACAAAACCGAAGGCGCGCTCGTCGCCGAAATCGTCGCCGACGGCCCGGCCGGGAAAGCCGGCCTGAAGACCGGCGACGTCATCACCGGATTCAACCAAAAACCCATCAAAGACGGCCGCGCCCTCAAACTCACCGTCGCCAATGCCGTCCCCGGCCAGACCGTCCCCGTGGCCGTCGCCCGCGACGGGAAAACCGAGACCCTCGAACTCAAAGTCGGCGAACTCCCGCGCGACCCCGGCGAACGCGAAGACCCCGCCACCGCCGGCGCCGGGCGCGACGAAGGCACCCTGCAAGGCGTCGGCGTGAGCGACCTCAGCGGCCGCGCGCGCCGCGAATTCGACATCCCCGCCCGCATCCGCGGAGCGCTCGTCACCGAAGTCGCGCCGGACTCCGCCGCCGCCGAAGCCGGCCTGCAACCCGGCGACGTGATCCTCGAAATCAACCGCCAACCCGTGCACAGCGCGGAAGACGCGGTGCGCCTGACCGAAAACCCGAAATCGCGAAAAACGCTCCTCCTGATTTGGAATCAAAAAGGGACACGCTTTGTCGCAGTGGACGAGACCGCCGACAGATAAAAAAACGCCTCTCCTCCTGGCAGCATGAAGGAGGTTGAGGTATGAACTGATGACCCGCTCCGGGCTGCATAAGACAGCCCGGAGCGTTTTATTTTATCTTCGGGCTTAATACCCCGCAGCTTGCTGCGTTTGTTTTTTCTTCTGCAACGGAATCCGTTGCAGTGAATTTCAATACCCCGCCCCTTTGGGCGGGGATTTTTATTTAGGAGCAAGTTGAAAAGCCGGGACGAAAGTATTTTGCCCCCCCTAATACCCTTTCCCAGTGAACAGGACACTTTAAAAGCAGAGCCATGTAGGGGCTTCGCTTGCGAAGCCCGTTGCTGGAGCACGCCCGTTGCTGGTGCACGCTTATCAAGCCGGGCGTCGCAAGCGACGCCCCTACAAAAGAGTGATTTTCATTGGGAATGGGTATAACGCAATCCATCCCTGGTAGGGAGGCCTCTCCGAGGCCTCCGCCACCACGCCCCGACTTGCCAAGGAAATACCCAATCGCTCACTCCGTCCAACGGAAGCCCAGGAGAGGCCTCCCTACCTTCTCCAGAAACGCCTTCACGTAACATCAGTTATTCCCTTTAGACCCAACACCCCGAAACTTGCTACGTTTCTCAGAACAACGGAATCCGTTGCCGGTGCGCCTTCAATGCCTCGGAGCCTGCCCCGAGGTTTTTTACTGAAGGAGCTGAAATTACGCGCCGCCATCGTAGCGCAGGCTGTCAGGCTGCTCGCTTCGCCCGGAACCCAACCTGCTAGGCACGCAACGCTTGCGTAGAAGGAAGCAGACTTGGAAGTCTGCGCTACGACCGAGGCAACGCGTCCCTCCCAATGAAGGAGGAGAGAATACCCCGCCCTCAAGATTGCTGACGGAGACGGCCCCGGAGATTGCTGACGGAGACGGACTCCGGGTTGCTGACAGACTCCGGGTTGCTGATGGAGACAAGGTCGCTGACGGAGACAGGATTGCCTGATGGCGACGGACTCGAAGGTTGCTGATGGAGACGGACGCGGCATGACCTTGTTTATATCCGCTTGTGTCATAGGAGGAGGTTGTCGGCGTTGAGCAGCGTTTGACATAAACATCGCAATCGCCGGTGCCGCCCGTGGTGGTTACTTTCAATTCCGGCATCCCTGACGGGACGTTTATGGTAAAGCCCAAAGAGGAACCGATGGCGCCGGACAAGTTACGCACCGCACATCCATTGTTCAAAGCCGTGGCGACGGCGGCAGGCAAGGCGGACAACGCGACAAGGACGAGGACGGCAAGGCGCGCGGACGACGCGAGAGCAGCGCGGCAAGAGAGTTTGTGCTGCCGTTGACCGTGGTGTTGTTGCTGGGAGGCGCGGCGTGGCAAGAGAGGGCGGCGCGGCGGGCGAGGTCTTTTTGGGGAGGAGGCTGAGTGCAGAGCGGCGAGCGTTGCTCCGGCGCCGATGGCGGCGGGCGTTTTTTTGGGGGAGAGAGTTAAAGCGGAGGAGTTCGCGGAGGGCGTCGTCGAGGCGGCCGGTTTTGTTGAAGAGAATTTCGCTGGCGAGGGCGAGGATGCCGGGGGGGGCCGGTCTTGCATGCCGGCTGGAAGCCGGCGCGAAAAGGCCCAATCCCAGAGGGAAGCCGGAAAGTCCATGAATAGGTTGCCACGTGACGGCGGCAACCTAGCGATGAAACAAAAAAAGTCCGCCTTCACCATCAAGCCGTTCAAAAATCGCAACGGTGTGATTTCGTTCCGCGTCGCCGGCTGGCTGCTCGGCGAACGCATCCGCAAGAACTTCAAAACCCGTGAGGACGCCGCCGCCGAGCGCGCCGCGCTGGAACTGCGCGTGCTCCAGTCGCAATCCAACCTGCGCGGCGC
>JAIRTK010000204.1 GCA_031254955.1 Opitutaceae bacterium | reverse complement strand
GGGTGGCGCGCGCGACGCGGGGGTTGGAGCGCTCGACTCGCGGGTGTGAGCGCTCGCATCGAGGGTTTGCGCGCTCGAATCGAGGGTTTGGGCGCTCGAATCGGGGGTTTGAGCGCAGGCAAGAGCCACTCCCGCCTCGGCGACTGCTTCCGGCGCAGGCGGGATCGACCGCGGCGCAGGCGGGATCGACTGCGGCGCAGGCGGACTCGACGGGGCGCAGGCGGACTCGACGGGGCGCCCCCAAGGCTATCACCGCCTTCGCTCATAAATTCGCCCGCATTATCTTCCTCCTGCTTAAATCCGCACAATCCTGCGATGTCTCCTTCTTTGCCCGCAACGAAGCCGCCTATCAAAAACGCCGTGACGACGGCCTTTGCAAACTCGCTCGCTTCCTCGGCTTCGCCCTCATTCCTTTACCGGCTTCGGAGGTAGTTTCTTAGAAGACACTCCAAGGCAGGCGTTCCCGGAGTCGGATTTGTCGTGTCGTCGGAAGCGTCCGCGCATGGCCGTTATTGCCTGGTTTTAATAACTGATGTTACGCGGCCCCCGTCCAGCGGCCCGGCGAGGCCTGTTTTGGGAGTGCGGCGAGCTCTCGCCGCTTTTGGCGGCGCGACCTGTCGCGCCGCCCCGCCGCCCGAAGGAAGCCTGGGAGGAAAACGGGGCGGGCCGACAGGTCGGCCCGTCCAAAGCGGCGACAGGTCGCCGCACTCCATAAGAGGCCCGCCGCGTAACATCAGTTAATAAGTGCGTCTAACAAAAAGAAGGGTTGAGCGAAGTGACACAGCGGACATGGAGGCGCGCGGCGGCGGATGTAGGGGCTTCGCTTGCGAAGCCCGTTGTTTGCGTTGCGAAGTCCGTTGTTTGCGAAGCCCGTTGCTTGCGAAGCCCGTTGTTTGCGTTGCCCGTTGCCGGACGGCAGTCGCGCGCGTTTGTGTTTCATGCGGCTACGACGGCGCACTGGCGGAAGCAAACCCGTGGCGTCCTTCCGCGGCGGGCTTCGCAAGCGAAGCCCCAACAACTTCGCGTTTTTCTTCGCTTTTCATAACGTCTTTCGGCCTGCCCTATTGTAATTTTGTCAGGCGCTTTAAACTCTTTGATGAACCTCTCTATTTTGTCCCGCATGCCATTCTCGGCATCCTCGGTCTTCGAGTTGGGGCCGGTATTTTTGTATAAAACATAGCCTTCTTGAATCCAGCCATTTCATATTTTTCCGCGCCGGCCAAAATCGTTTTCGTTCTCTTACTCGTTTTTGTTCTCTTACTCGTTTTCGTTTTCGTTCTCTTACTCGTTTTCGTTCTCTCTATTTTTCAGAAAAGAAAAGAGAAGGAGAACGAGAACGAGAAAGAGAACGAGAAAGAGAACGAGAACGGGAACGATTTTTATGGGGCGCGGGCAGAGCTTGGGGTTGCGCCCGGCTGCCGGTGTGCTGGAGTCGGGGCGTTCATATGAAAAACCAAAACCGCTTCTACTCCGAGTTTGACACGCAGACGCTCCCGACCGCGCCGGGCGAGGCGGCGCGGGCCGGGGATTACCGCAGTGCGTTTCAGATCGACCGCGACCGGCTCATCCATTCGCACGCGTTTCGGAAGCTCCAGTCGAAGACGCAGGTGTTTTTGTCGGGCGAGTATGATTTTTACCGCACGCGGTTGACGCATTCGATGGAGGTGGCGCAAATCGGGCGGTCCATCTGCCTGTTTCTGCGCGCCCCGGCCTGCGCGAGCCACGCGTTGCTGGCGGATGATTTTCATATCGACGGCGACTTGGTCGAGGCGGTGTGCCTGGCGCACGATTTGGGGCATCCGCCGTTCGGGCATTCGGGCGAGCGCACGTTGCAGGAGATCATGCGCGCGCACGGCGGTTTCGAGGGCAACGCGCAGACGTTGCGGCTGCTGGCCGACACGATTTTTGAAACGGAGTCGGACACTCGCGGGATGCAGCCGACGCGCGCGCTGGCGGACGGCGTGTTGAAATACAAAAAGCTCTACCACGAGTTCCCCAAGCCGCCGCGGCATCACTTCATCTACGATGCGCAGCGCGCGCACCGGGATTTCGTTTTCGACGGCGCGGCGATCCCGGAGGAGTTGCGCGAGGGCGAGGCGTTGAACAAGTTCAAGTCGGTGGAGTGCCAGATCATGGACTGGGCGGACGACACGGCCTATTCGCTCAACGATATCGTGGATGGCGTGAAGGCGGGTTTCCTCACGATCGAGCGCATCGAGGCGTGGGCCGCCCGGGGGAATGTGGAGGCGGACTCGTTGCGCGAGCGCTGGCTGGACATGCTTATCGACGCGATCCGGCGCGACCGGCTGGAGTCGCGTTTTGCGCGGCGCATCGGGCACTTCGTGCGGGCGTGCCGGCTGCGCGAGCGCGAGGACGAGAGTTTTATGATGGGGCGCACTCATCGCCATCGTTTCGAGCTGGTGGTGGACGTGGAGGCGGAGAGCGAGGCGTTGTTTTATAAAAAGATGGCCAACGACATCATTTTCGAAAGCCCGCAGCTCCAGCAGATCGAATACAAGGCGCGGCGCGTGTTGTTCAGTCTGTGGGAGGCGGCGTGGGAAAACTACGCCGGGCACGGGGAGCGGCGGATAAAAATCCTGCCGCCGCGCGTGGCGCGCCAGCTTTTGACGGTGCACGGCACGGACGAAAAGGCGCGTTGCATTTGCGACTGGCTGGCGGGGTTGACCGACGGCATGATCGTGCGGACTTACCGGCGGTTGTTCGACCCGGAGTTTGGCAGCATCCGGGATCTGAGTTGAGGCAATAAGTAGTCATCGTTTTCTGGTTCGTCGCTATGTTGAATGGCTGAGAAGAATGGTTTAACCACGGAGACACGGAGGGCACGGAGGCCGGAGGGAGGTTGTGCCTCACGCGGAGGCGCGGAGGCGCGGAGACGCGGAGACGCGGAGAAAATCCTTTTAAAAAAAGCAGCCTCTCCGCGTCTTTGCGTCTCTGCGTGAGTTTTTCATCTCTCCGTGCTCTCCGTGTCTCCGTGGTTAAAAAGTTCCTGCAACAGCCATTCAAAATAGCGACGAACCCGGTTTCTTAACTGATATTACGCGCGGCTTCGGTCGTAACGCGGACTTCCGAGTCTGCTTCAGGGCGGGCCTTCGGCCCGTCGGCAGGTTTGGAAACCTGCGCTACAAAAGAGGTCGAAGAGGGATTGGTTTGGGCGCGCTACTCGCCTGAATAATCGTCGAGGAAGGCGCGCAGTTTTTTTTCCTTCCCGAAGAGCACGAAGATGTCCTCCTTCTGAAACACTTCGTCGAGGGCCACGACGCCCATGGTGCGGCGTTTCTCGGCGGCGTAGGCGCTCTTTTTGACCAGGCCGCCGAGCGCGCCGGAGGCGAGGCGCTTGATGGTCACGATGCGCACGCCCGCCTTTTTGAAAATGGCGCCGGTGTCGATGAGCGATTTGCCGACGAGCAGGCCGGGCGCGCGCGCCTCGATGATGGAGTGCGCGTCCCCCATGTCGAAGCCGCCGACCACGCCGCGCATGAGCAGCGAGTGCGCAAGCCCGCGCGCGGCGACCTCCTCGGCGACGATGAGGCGGTCGATCTTCATCAGGCGCAGCAGCCGCTCGTGCATGGGCGAGAGCACGCGGCAGGCGAGGCTTTTCGCGCCGAGTTCCTGCACCTTCATGGTGAAGGCCATCGAGCTTTCAAAATCGTCGCCGATGGCGATCACCACGGCGTCCATCTCGGCGATGGGGAAATGGGCGAGCGGCGTCGGGTCGTCGAAGTCCATCATGACGGCGGCGCCGACCTCGTCCTTGATGAGCGAGATGTTCTCCTCGCGACGGTCGATCGCGAGCACGTCGGCGCCGAGTTGCGCGAGGTTGATGGCGAGGTTTTTGCCGAACACTCCCAGTCCGATTACGCAGCATTTCATGGTGATTGTCTTTTGAAGGTTGGATGATTTTGCGGGACAGGTCGATCACGTGATGACGATGGAGGCCTCCGGGTAGCGGTAGCCGGCGCGCTCCCGCCGGGGGATGAAGGACAGGAGAACCATGAGCACGCCCACGCGCCCGATGAACATGCCCGCGATCATGACGAGCTTGGCGGCGGCGCCGAGTTCCCCGGTGACGCCGCGGGCGAGGCCGGCGGTGGAGACCGCGCCGATGGCCTCGAAGACAAGGTCGAGCGGCGGCAACTCAGGATGGAGCATGCAGAGCGTGGTGGCGATGAGCACGAAGAAGCCGAGGGCCAGCAGCATGACGGCGAGCGCGCGGTCGGCGGTTTCGTTGGGGATGCGGCGGCCAAACGCCTCGATTTCCGGGCGCCCGAGCACGACGCGGCGCAGCGCGAGCACCGCCACGGCGAGCGTGGAGGTCTTGATGCCGCCGGCGGTGCTCGACGGGCTGCCGCCGACAAACATGAGCGCCATCATGAGGATGCTGGCGGCGGGCGTGAGCAGCCCGGCGGGCGCGATATGGAACCCGGCGGAGCGCGCCGCGACGGACTGGAAGAGCGCGGTGAGCCAGGGACTCATGCCCGCGCCGGGCTGCCCGTCGGCGAAGACAAACTCGATCAGGTAGATCAGCACCGCGCCGCCGGCGATCAACACGCCGGAAGTGACGAGCACCACGCGGCTGTTGGTGGTGAGCCGCCGCGGCCCCGTCACGCGCAGCCCGGCCAGCCTTCGCATCCGCGCAACAAACACCTGCCAAAAATTCTTGACCACGGGAAACCCGATGCCGCCGGTGACGATGAGCGCCATGAGGACGGCGATGACGCCGGTGCGGCCATGCATGACGGGGTCGGCCAGGTTGCCGGGGAGGATGGACACGCCGGCATTGCAGAAGGCCGACACGGAATGGAAGAGCGAGAAAAAGACCGCCTCGCCCGCCGGCAGCCCGCCGGTCTCCGCGAGCAACGAATGGATGGCCGCCGCGCCGGCCAGCTCGACGGCGAGGGTGAAGCCGACGATGACGCCGAGCACGGTGCCGATCTGGCCGAGGCTGTCCTCGTTGAGCAGGCTCTGGAGCGCGATGCGGTTGCGCAGCGACACGCCGCCGGTGAGGAAGTAGGCGAAAAAATACGTGAGCGTCATCATGCCCAGCCCGCCGATCTGGACCAGCCCGAGGATGAGCCACTGGCCGTGGCGCGTGAGGTCGCTTGAGATGTCGATGACGCCCAGCCCGGTCACGCAAACGGAACTGGTGGCGGTGAAAAAAGCGTCGAGCCAGCCGATGCCACGCACGGTGGCGTTGGGCGTCTTCAGCATCAGCGTGCCGAACGCAATCACCAGGGCGAAGCTCAGGATGAACAACATGCCGGGCGAGAGGCGGAGCGCGGCCAGCAGGCGGTTGCGCCGGAGCGCGCGCACCGCGATGAGCGCCAGCAGCGTGAGCTGCGAGCAGGCGAGCAGGAAAAGCGTGAGCGAGTCGGGCGGGGCGTCCGGCAGCACCGCGTGCATCCACGCGAGGGCCTGCGGCCCGAAAAGCATCTCGGCGAGAATCACCACGACGAGCGCGGCTTCGAGCTTGCGGGTTTTCAAGTAAGCGAGCCGATGGCGCTGCAGCCACATGCGGACGCTCTCCTGCACGACAAACACGCCCAGCACCGCGCGGGTGGCGAGGCGGACCTGGCGCTCCGCTTCCGGCCCGATCGGCCAGCCCGCGACCAGCACGAACAGGCCAAGCGCGCCCAGGCTGCAAAGCGCCAGCAGGATATTCAGCAGCGAAACGACCAAGGCGCGCGGGTTTTCAAGCAAGGCTGGGCGCATAAAAGAATCGGTGTCTAGCGCATGGCGGCGGCGGCGTCTAGCGGAATGGGACGGGATCGGCGGGACGGAGTGAGGTGCGATTCAAAGTGGTGTCAGAATCAAAAGGAATGAGCAAGGACGCTCGCGCAAGGAGCGGCGGCGTCCCGCCGCCGGACGCGAGCCACGCGAGCGCCCTGCCACACGCTGGCAACGCGACTGTCCGCCCCTTCCCACGCGGGCTTTCGCGTGCGACTTCGCAAGCGGGCTTTCGCGTGCGACTTTCCGCTGCGGGCTTCCGCGCAGTCCATCGCAAACGGGGGCGAGGCTTCGCCTCGTCCGGCGGCGGGACGCCGCCGCTCCTTGCGCGAGCGTCTTCGCGAGTGTCTTCGCGAGCGTCTTTGTGGGTGTCTTGGCGAGTGTCTTGGGGTGAGACGGCTTTGAGGCGCAATCCAAACGGAATCCGTTGCCGGTGTCTTCAATGCCTCGGGGCTTGCCCCGAGGTTCTTTATATTTCGGCGAGGATTTGGTTGAAGGTCTCGCTGGGGCGCATGGCGGCGGAGGCTTTGGCGTCGTCGGGGCGATAATAGGGGCCGATGTCAACGGGCTTGCCTTGCACGGCGAGGAGTTCGGCGGCGATTTGTTTTTCGTTGGCCGCGAGCTTTTCGGCCACGGGGGCGAAGCGCTTCGCGAGGGCGGCGTCCTGTTTCTGTTCCGCAAGCGCCTGCGCCCAGTAGAGGGCGAGGTAGTAATGGCTGCCGCGGTTGTCGATGGTGCCGAGTTTGCGTCCGGGCGATTTGTCGTTTTCGAGAAACTTGCCGTTGGCGGTGTCGAGCGTGTCGGCGAGAAGCCGGGCTTTCGGGTGGTTGAAGGTGGCGGCGAGGTGCTCGAAGGACGCGGCGAGGGCGAAGAATTCCCCCAGGCTGTCCCAGCGGAGATAATTTTCCCCGCGAAATTGCTGCACGTGTTTGGGCGCGGAGCCGCCGGCGCCGGTCTCGAAGAGGCCGCCGCCGTTCATCAAGGGGACGATGGAGAGCATTTTGGCGGAGGTGCCGACTTCGAGGATGGGGAAGAGGTCGGTGAGGTAGTCGCGGAGGACGTTGCCGGTGACGCTGATCGTGTCCTGGCCTTGGGCGAGGCGTTCGAGGGTGGCGCGGCAGGCGGCGGCGGGGGCGAGGACGCGGAGGTCGAGTCCGGCGGTGTCGTGGTCGGAAAGGTAAGCGAGGACTTTTTTGAGCAGGCTGGCGTCGTGCGGGCGTTTGTGGTCGAGCCAGAAGAGGGCGGGCGCGCCGGTGGCGCGGGCGCGGTTGACGGCGAGTTTCACCCAGTCGCGGACGGCGGCGTCTTTCGTCTGGCAGCCGCGCCAGATGTCGCCTTGCCCGACGGGGTGCTCCAGGAGCGTTTCGCCCGTGGCGGTGTCGATGACGCGCACCGTGCCGTCGGCGGGGATTTCAAAGGTTTTGTCGTGCGAGCCGTATTCTTCGGCGGCTTGGGCCATGAGGCCGACGTTGGGCACGGAGCCTATGGTGCGGGGATCGAGCGCGCCGTGTTGCCGGCAGAAATCAATGACGGCTTGGTAAACGCCGGCGTAGGAGCTGTCGGGGATGACGGCGAGCGTGTCGCGCATCGTGCCTTGGGCGTCCCACATTTTGCCGCCGGCGCGGATCATGGCGGGCATGGAGGCATCGACGATGATGTCGCTGGGGACGTGGAGGTTGGTGATGCCTTTGTCGGAGTTGACCATGGCGAGCGCGGGGCCTTCGGCGTAGGCGGCGGCGATGTCGGCTTCGATGGCGGCGCGTCCGGGTGCGGGGAGTAGTTGGGTTTTGGATACGAGGTCGCCGAAGCCGTTGTTGAGATCGACGCCGAGGCGGGCGAGGGTCGCGGCGTGCTTGGCGAGCAGTTTTTTGAAGAACACGCGGACGACATGGCCGAAGATGATGGGGTCGGAGACTTTCATCATGGTGGCTTTGAGGTGCACGGAAAAGAGGAGGCCGTCGGTCTTGGCCCGGGCGATTTGCGTTTCGATGAAGGTGGTGAGGGCTTTTTTGCCGAGGACGGTGGCGTCGATGATTTCGCCGGCGAGGAGCGGGAGGCTTTCTTTGAGCGTGAGGGGGGCGACGGTGGCGGGGGCGGGGGCGGCAGCGGCAGCGGCGGGGGCGGG
>JAIRTK010000457.1 GCA_031254955.1 Opitutaceae bacterium | reverse complement strand
GGCGTCGCAAGCGACACCCCTACAAAAGTGTGATTTTTATTGGGAATGGGTATAAGTGGCGCTTCAGGTTTGCAATGAGTGCGCGCCCATTCCCGATTAGTTCTCCTTTGTTAACTGAGGTTGCGCGGACGGCCCGAGGGATTGCGTGGCATGGGCGTCCTCGCTCATGGGAGAGGGGAGGGGGGCGGCGCGGAACGCCGTCCACGGGCGGGTCGCCCGTGTCACGCAATCCTGCGGGCGGGGACGCCTGTTCCACACGACCCGCATTGCCTCGCATTAACCTCAGTTAACAAAGGAGAATGAGTGCGCACTAATTCCCAATGGGGGCGCACCAACCGCCGATTGCGGCCAAGCTCCCGCCGCGTTCGACGAGGCAACCGCCGCCCGTTCGCCCTGTTTCGCAGTGGCGCGGCCAATGCGTTTCAGCCGCGGTAGCCGCGGTCGCGGCCACGGTCCCGGCGTCCGCCGAAACCGCCTCGGCGTTCGCCGCCGAAACCGCGCCGGTCTTCGCCGCCGCCGTTGAAGTGGCCGCGCGGGCGCTCTTCCTTGGGGCGGGCCTCGTTGACGGTGATGTTGCGTCCGCCGAGATCGTAGCCGTGGAAACGTTCGATGGCCTTTTGCGCATCCTCGGCGCCGCTCATCTCGACAAAGGCAAAGCCGCGGGAGCGGCCGGTGAACTTGTCGAAGATAAGGTCAACCGCGGCCACGCCGCCGGCTTGCGAAAAGAGATTCTGCAACTCCTGCGCGGTGGTGGCGAAGGGGAGGTTTCCGATATAGAGCTTGCTGCTTGTCATAATGCGATGTGAAGCGCCCCGTCTGCTTCCCGCCGTTCCCGACTGTCGAGTTTCAAATCATCACTGAACTGCCGACTGGCGCTCATCTGACAATTTTCCGTGCGAGGGTAACCATTCGAAGGCAGGGCAAGGCTGGCCCTGTGTTCCTTAAAGGCAAGTCATTTACAGGGTTTTTGACACTTTATGATTTATTAGCACATCGGGCGGCGATTTCGCCCTTGGCCCACTGATGTTGCGCGGCGACCGCCGCCCCGCCCGTCGCCGCCCCGCCCGCCGCCAGCCTGAAAGGTGGCACAGGGGGATGTGATTCCAAGTCGAGTCGTCCCGGAACGCTCGCGCAAGGAGCGACGGTGTCCCGCCGCCGGACGAGGCGAAGCCTCGCCCGTTTGCGAGGGGGCGCGCGAAAGCCCGCGAGTGCCGGGTGCTCGCGTTGCTCGCGTCCGGCGGCGGGACGCCGCCGCTCCTTGCGCGAGCGTTCCGGGGTGACTCGACTTGGAATCACATCCCCTTTCCCCCTTCTCTCATTCTCCTCTTCTCCTCACCCCCCAAAAAAAAGCTTTTCCTTTGCCGCTTAGACACCGTTGCCGCTTAGGCCGGCGGGCAAGGTGGCCCGCAGCCCGTCATCGAGGCGGTCTGCCACCGAGCCGCACAGACCGGAATATCCGTGCTCCTTTGCCGCCGCTTTTTTGCCGCCCGCTTCTTTGCCGTCTTGTCTTTGCCGCAGCTCCTTTGCCGCCGCCGCGAAATCCCGGCGCCGCGTGACCTCGGTTAGAAAGTGACGTTACGCGGAAGCGTTTCCGAAGAAGGCAGAGGGCCTCTCCGAGGTCTCCGCCGGGCGGAGTGACCGATTGGGTATTTCCTCGGCAAGTCGGGGCATGGTGACGGAGACCTCGGAGAGGTCTCCCTAGCGCGGATATGGCTTATCGAATGGCTCACGGGGCGCCCTCGCGTAACATCAGTTATAAATATAAATACGGCCACGGTATTTTTTGAAAAGCGTTGAATAAAGACGGGGAGGGGGAGGCGGGAGGACGGCGGGGCAGGGGAAAGGCCGCCGGTCTTGGGGCAATCACTTTATAGGGCAAGAGGCGGTCGCAAGGTGGTTCCTTCGCGCCATTCTCCGTTGATCAAGGTAAGGCGCGGGCGGAGGGGCAGGCCGTATTCGTTGCGCTGCATCTGGGCGACGAGCAGTTCGATGGTGGTTGCGCCGATCATCTCGTGGTCCTCCTCGATGCCGGCGACATGCGTTTGGGCGGGACGGTTGACGCAGGCGTGGCCGATGACGTTCGGGCTGCGCGCTTTCACTTGGCGCAGCCAAGTTTCCTCCCAGCCGGCCAGGCTGATCACCGCGTCGGGTTTGTGTTTTTTGAGCCAGCTTGAAAACGCGGGCAGGGACGCGGGGCCGTGCCCGCCGACAAACAGCGGCACGCGGCGGCGGGCGGGAAGACGTTGCTTCATCACCAGAAAACCGGAGAGCCAGTTTTGCTCGACGGCCTCGATTTCGTCGGGTTGCAGGCTCAGACCGATGCGCCGGTAGCCGCGCGCCTGCAACTGCCGCAGCACGATGTCCATGTTGTGCCGGTGATGCGACGAGACGCGGTCCACCGGCGGCCAGTCCCAAGTATAGGAAATCGTGGCGCAGGCGTAATCCCGCCAGCGCAGGGCGGAGAGATCGACCGGCGCGCGTTTCGGCCCGGCCAGCACCACGCCGCGGATGCCGCGTGCATGCAGGATGCGATCGAGCCGGGCCGGGGTC
The DNA here is from genome assembly GCA_031254955.1 of Opitutaceae bacterium. Lineage (GTDB taxonomy): Bacteria > Verrucomicrobiota > Verrucomicrobiia > Opitutales > Opitutaceae > Termitidicoccus. Next base: position 2,722 of record JAIRTK010000457.1, on the reverse strand, counting down.
ATGCCCTTTTCACGCAGAAAAAACACCTCGGTGCGGAAGCCCAGCCCGGCGGCGCGGTCAACCATGCCTTGCCGCTGCCGGCGGGTGTATTCGCGGTCGAGCCAGCCGCGTTCGCCGGCGGCGTCGGCGAGCAGCGCGATGCAGCCGCCCGCCCGAGGCCGGCGGTTGCGGCGGATTTGCGCCATGAGGCTGGCGACATTGGGGTTGGGCCGGTAGCCTTGCGTGTCGGCGAGTTGCCGGATGCGTTCGCGCGTGGCGGACGGGATGGATGGATCGCCGCGCAGGGCGAGCGAGACGGTGGTCTGGCTGACGCGGGCGAGCGAGGCGAGGGCGCGTTGGTTGAGTGGCATCGGGAGGAAATTCAGGGGAAAAGGGAATCGCTTCACTAATCGTGAAAAGTAACGGGCTAGTTGCAAGTCCCGACCGCATGCGGTTTGGCTGGCCGGGCATTTTTATGAACACGCTCACCACCCGCCCTGTTTCCGAAAAAGACATTCTCTCGCTTCCGCTCGCCAAAAAAGTCGGCCAGCTTTGCTGCCCGATTTTGCAGGCCAGCTCCCTGCTGGATTATCTCCGCACCATCGTGACCGAGTGCGGCGTTGCGTTCGTGCGCTATTGCCCGAACGCCTACTACGACAACCAGAGCCGCCTCGTCTGCGATCCCAGTCCCTACCTCACGCCGCAAAAAAACGCCGCGCTGCTCAACGAACTCCAGGCGCTCTCGCTTGAGCAGGGCAGCGGCCTGCCGGTCTTCGTCGGCATCGACCAGGAGGGCGGCACACGCAACGACCTCAACCGCTACGGCGCGCTCGTCTTCGGCAGCCACATGTCCTTCGGCTGCGCCGACGATCCCGCGCTCACCGAGGAAACCGCGCGCCTCACCGGCCTCCAGATGCGCGCCCTCGGCATCAACCTCATCCAGGCGCCCTGCACCGACGTGTTTCAGTTCGCGGGCCGCGCCACCGTCAAGGCCACCTCCTTCGGCGAGGACCCCGCGCTCGTCACGCGCCACGCCCTCGCCATGATGCGCGGCTACAAGCGCGCCGGCCTGGCCGTGATGATAAAACATTTCCCCGGCTACGGTGCGACCGCCGTGGACGCCCACAAGGGCATCGCCGAAATCCGCAAGCCGCTCGACGAACTCGAGGCGCTCGACAACCGCCCCACGCGCGAACTCCTCGCCGCCGGCGCCGACGCCATCATGATCGGCCACGCCATTGTCCCCGCGATGGACCCCGAGCGCGCGCCCGCCTCCATGTCGCGCGCGATTGTCCACGGTTACCTGCGCGAAAAACTCGGCTTCGACGGCATCATCCAGACCGACGCCCTCCGCATGAACGCCATCCACGACAACTACGGCACCGCGCGCGCCAGCGTGCGCGCCGTGCAGGCCGGCTGCGACGTGCTCCTGCTGCGCGGCGACGTGAACCATTTCCTCGACGGCTACCGCGCCGTCTATGACGCCGTGAAATCTGGCGAAATCAGCGAGGCGCGCCTCGACGAATCGCTGCTTCGCCTTCACCGGCTGCGCCAGCGCGCCGGTCTCTACGAAAACGCCTTCGCGCAACCGGAAAAAGCCTCCGCGCCCTTCGCTTCGGAAGACGCCCGCCGCTGCGCGCAAACGCTCGCCGACCGCTCCGTGGTGGTGTTGCGTGACGATGCGAAACTCTTGCCGGCCAAAATCGGTGCCGGCGCGCGTGTGGCCGTGATCAGCCCGAAGCCGCAGAAACTCGACGGCGCCAACGACCCGATCCAGAGCGAGGACATGCTGATAAAAGCCGTGCGCGAGCGTTTTCCGAACGCCGCCGGCGTGCTCACCGAACTGGTGCCGACCGACGCGAACATCGCCGCCGCGCGCGCCGCCTGCGCCGGTGCCGATTTCGTGATTGTCGGCAGCATCAACGCCATCAACTTCGCGCGCCAGCCGGAACTGGTCTCCGCCTGCCTCGACAGCGGAAAACCGACGGTCGTCGTGGCGCTGGAGTCGCCTTTCGACCTGGAAAAATACCCGCAGGCCCGGACGTGCCTCTGCACACTCGGTGCGAGCCGCGACGCGATGACCAGCGCGATAAAAATCATCACCGGCGAACTGCGACCGACAGGCAAACTTCCCGTCACGCTGAAAATTTAATCCGTGCCGCGCGCCTCGTCTGTCATGCCGGTTGATAAAACAATCTCCTTCATCAAGCGCCACGCGCACATGGTGGCGTGCGACAGCGACGGCTGCGTTTTCGACGTGATGGATTTGAAGCACAAGGAGTGTTTCTGTCCGGCGTTCATCAAGCATTTCCGCTTGCAGCGTTGCGCCCGGCAGGCGCGCGAGGTGTGGGAGTTTGTCAACCTCTACAGCCGCACACGCGGATGCAACCGCTTCAAGGCGGCGGCGCTCGCGCTCGAGTTCTTGGCCGCGCATCCGGACGCGCGTGCGCTGGACATGCGCTTCATGGACTTCGGCGCGCTGCGGCATTTCGTGGCGACCACGGATGCGCTCGGCGAGCCCGCGCTGGCGCGCGCGGTGGAGGAGACGGGCGACCCGGCATTGCGGGCGATGCTGGACTGGACGCGTGAAGTGAACTTCGCCGTGGCCGCGATGTGCCAGGGCATCGGTCCGTTCGCAGGCGTGGCCGGGGCATTGCGTGCGGTCTCCGAGCAGGCGGACCTGGTGGTCGTCAGCCAGGCGCCGCGCGCGACGCTGATCGGAGAGTGGACGCACGCCGGGCTG
>JAIRTK010000440.1 GCA_031254955.1 Opitutaceae bacterium | reverse complement strand
CACAGTGTAGGGGACGAGGGCGGTTTGCAGGTTTTGATAGACGAGGGCGGTCCAAGCCGGGGCGTTGCCGGGCGGGGAACAGGCGCGGGCGCGCAGGTCGCGGGGACAGAGCAGGACTTCGATGTTTTTTGCGCCGGTGAGCGCGGCGAGGACAAAAAGTTCCTCGATGGCCTCGTCGCCCATCGCAAGGCAGCCGATGGAAACGGCCTTGCCATGAACCATGATGTCGCCGCCAAGGTTCGCGCGGTTTTCCTCCTTGGCGCGGGCGCGGTCGAAGGCGTTGGGGTAATTTACGCGAAGCGAGAGGTGGTAGCGGCTGTTGGGGTTGAGCGACTCGATGGCGTAAATGCCCTCGGGCACCTGGCGGTCGCCCTCGCGGAGCTTGGGGCCGGGGCCGCCGCTGGCGGCCTTGATGGGGTAGGTTTTGACGAGGCGCATCGGGCCTTCGGGATTGGCCGCCCAGAGTTCGAGGCGTTTTTCCTCTTTGAGGCCGACAAAGGCGAGGCGGGCGGCGGGATAAGCGACGCCGGCGGTTTTGAAAAGAGGCTCCATGCGCGAGCGGACGGCGTCACCGTATTGCCTGAGGCGTTGCCGGACGGATGCGGGTCGGGAAACGCGCGCGGTGACGGCGTCGGCAATCGCGTCCCCACGCGGCCATTGCCAGACGGCGAGCACGATGACGAGCGGAGTGGCGATGAGGCTGATACAAAAGGCCCGGCGGGATTTCAGAGTCATGGCAGCGTGCTTGGAACAATTGAAAATGGCATTGCGGGTGCAAAGAAAAACACGAGGAGGCGGAGGCGGGGTGGGGTGGTGAAGGGGTGAGGGGTGGGTGGTGGTGTGTGGGGTGGTGTGTGTGAGGGTGTGTGTGGGGGTGGTGGAGAGGATGGGGGGAAAAAAGACGTGGTTGAACGTGTTTTCACAGACCAACCGCGTCCAATAAAACAGCGTCCAACAAAAAGGCGGGATTGATCAAAACGACACAGGAGAGATGCCTTCCCCCCACACACGCACCATACACCCCGCACACCCCATACAGTTCAATTGGTCGCAAACGCCAAAAGTTTGGCGCGGAAGCGCCGGTAGGGAGGCCTCTCCGAGGCCTCCCTACCGGGGGTGTGCGCGGAGGGCTGCCCGCCGCCGGCGTGACCTTCGCGGTCGGCTCAAATCACCGTGTCGCCCGGCACCGTGCATCCCTTCGGCACCACGACCACGCCGTCGCGGACCATCACGCCGTGCGCGTAGGTGCCGTCGGCCTTGTTGCCGAGCGAGATTTTCACGTTGTTGCCGATGCGCGCGTTTTTGTCGATGATCGCGCCCGAGATGTGGCAGTGGCTGCCGAGGCCGATGTTGGGCCGTCCGGCTTTTTTGTTGGCCGCCATCTCGTCCGGCGTCTCGTAAAAGTCCGCGCCCATCATCACCACGTCCTCAAGGTGGCAGCCGCCGCGCACGAAGGAGCGGATGCCGATGACGCTGTGCTTGATGAACGAGTCTTCGATGATCGAGCCGTCGCCGATCACCGCGTAGTCGAGGGCGCACTTGTTGACTTTCGAGGCGGGCAGGTAGTTTTCCGTCGTGTAGATCGGCGCCTCCTCGTCGAAAAAGTTGAAGGGCGGCAGCGGTTGCGCGAGCGCGAGGTTGGCGTCGAAAAACGCTTTCACCGTCCCGATGTCCTCCCAGTAGCCTTCAAAGATGTGGGCGTAGAGTTTCTTGCCCGAGAGCAGGCCGGGGATGACTTCCTTGCCGAAGTCGGTCATCGTGTTGGCGAGCGAATCGCAGAGGGTCTTGCGGTTGAAAACATAGATGCCCATCGACGCGAGGCAGTATCGCTCGCCCTGGCTCACGCGCTGGAGGCGCGCTTCCAGCGCCGGGCTGAGCGCAAGGCCGTTGATGACCGCGGGATCCTTGGGCTTCTCGACAAACTCCGCGATGGACAAATCGTCGTTCACCCGCATGAGGCCGAGGCCCTCGACCCGCGAGGCCGGAAACGGTATCGCCGCGATGGTCACGTCCGCCCCGGTGGCGATGTGCTGCTCGACGATTTTCGCGTAGTCCATCCGGTAGAGCTGGTCGCCCGAGAGGATGAGAACCTGCTCGTGGGGGATGTTGCGGAAGTGCACGAGATTTCGCCGCACCGCGTCCGCCGTGCCCTGATACCAGTCCGTGCTTTTTTCCGTCTGCTCGGCGGAGAGGATGTCCACGAAACCGCCGCCGAACGGGTCGAAACGGTAGGTGCTCTGGATGTGCCGGTGCAACGACGCGGTATGGAACTGCGTGAGCAGGAAAATCCGGTTCAGGCCGGAGTTGAGACAATTGCTGATCGGGATGTCCACCAACCGGTATTTTCCCGCGAGCGGCACGGCCGGCTTGCAACGTTCCATGGTGAGGGGATACAGACGCGTGCCGCGTCCGCCGCCCATGATGACTGAGATGACATTGTGTATTGGCATGATGGGATGGGGGCTATTGCCTTGCGAGAGGTTGGCGCGCCCGGATAACTTCGCCAGCCAAAACCACTCAAATCTCGAAACCTTTTTATCTTATGTGCGGCATCGTCGGCTACGTCGGGAAACAAAAAGCGGCCTCCATCCTCATCGAAGGCCTCAAACGCCTCGAATACCGCGGCTACGATTCCGCCGGGATCGCCGTCCTCCAAGGCGCCCGCATCGACGTGGCCAAGAAAACCGGACGCGTGGACGTGCTGGCCAAGTCCGCCACCCGGCGCCGCTTCACCGGCGCCACCGGCATCGGCCACACCCGCTGGGCCACCCACGGCGGCGTGACCGACGCCAACGCCCACCCCCACCTCAGCAGCGACGGCAAATTCGCCCTCATCCACAACGGCGTGATCGAAAACCACGCCGGCATGAAAAAATTCCTCCTCGAAAAAGGCTACACCTTCGCGTCGGAAACCGACACCGAAGCGCTCGTCAACCTCGTCGCCTACCACTACGAAAAAGAACCCGTGACCGACGGAAAAAGCCGCTTCCTCGAAAGCGTGCGCCGCGCGCTCATGCACGTCGAAGGCACCTACGGCATCGCCATCCTCTGCACCGACTGCCCCGGCGAAATCGTCGCCGCCCGCAAAGCCTCGCCACTCGTCCTCGGCGTCGGCGACCAAGAATACATCCTCGCCAGCGACGTGGCCGCGCTCGTCAGCCGCACCCAAAACGTCGTCTACCTGAAAGACGGCGAACTGCTCCACCTCACCCCGGCCAACTTCTCCATCATCACGCAAGACGAAGAGGACGTCTCGCCGGTCGTGGACCGCATCACCTGGAACATCGCCGACGCCGAACTCGGCGGCTACCGGTGCTTCATGGAAAAAGAAATCTTCGAGCAACCCGCCGCGCTCGAAAACGCCATGCGCGGACGCTTTGCCGAAGACGGCAGCACCGCCCTCTTCGGCGGCCTCAACCTCACCCCCGCCGAACTCCGCCAAATCGGACACCTCGTGTTCCTCGGCTGCGGCACCGCCTGGCACGCCTGCCTCGTCGCCGAACACCTCATCGAACGCTTCGCCCGCGTCCCCGTCGAAGTGGACTACGCCTCCGAATTCCGCTACCGCAACACCCCGCTCGACCGCGACACGCTCTTCTTCGTGATGAGCCAGTCCGGCGAAACCATCGACACCCTCGGCGCCCTCCGCGAAGCCAGACGCAAAGGCTTCAAAGTGCTCGCGATCAACAACACCGTCGGCTCCAGCATCGCCCGCGAATCCGACGGCGGCATCTACCAGCACGTCGGCCCCGAAATCGGCGTCGCCTCGACCAAAGCCTTCACCTCGCAACTCCTCATCGCCGCCCTCGTCGCCCTCCACATCGCGCGCATGCGCGACATGAGCTTCAACGACGGCGTCGAATACGTGAAAGCCGTCAAATCCGCCCCCGCCCTCGTCCACCGCGTCCTCGAACAAGCCCCGCGCATCCGCGAAATCGCGAAACGCCACGCCCACTACAAAGACATGCTCTTCCTCGGACGCCTCTCGCTCTTCCCCATCGCCCTCGAAGGCGCGCTGAAACTGAAAGAAATCTCCTACATCCACGCCGAAGGCTACCCCGCCGCCGAGATGAAACACGGCCCCATCGCGCTCGTAAGCCCGGAATGCCCGGCCGTCTTCTTCGCCCCCAAAGGGGAAATCTTCAACAAACTCGTCTCCTCGATCCAAGAAATCAAGGCGCGCCACGGAAAAACCATCGTCATCACGACCGAAGGCTGCGAACTCCCCCCCGGCGTGGCCGACGAACTCATCCTCCTGCCCGACTGCCACGAAGCCGTCCTCCCCATCGTGGCGACCATCCCCGTGCAACTCCTCAGCTATTACATCGCCCTCGAACGCGGCTGCGACGTGGACAAACCCAGAAACCTCGCCAAGTCGGTGACAGTGGAATGAAGCGCGCCCAAAACCCCGCGCCCGCCACGCCATTGCGCGAGTCGATATATATACACAACCGATATTATACCCTTTCCCAATGAAAATCCCCCTAAGGAAACCGTTAAGGGTAGGGCAAGGCGTCCCGCCGAGCCGAGCCGCGAGCGCTTCCCACGGCTCGGCGTCCCTGTTTTGTTTCAAGACATCGCTTACAGGTGTATCAGGACATCGTTTACACCTTCCCAAGGCATGAGGACAGGGCCATGGCCCTGTCCTCATGCCTTGGGAAATCCGCGATACCATG
>JAIRTK010000180.1 GCA_031254955.1 Opitutaceae bacterium | reverse complement strand
CCCATGTCCCTCGTCACCATCATCGACATCGGCAGCAACTCCATCAAAAACCTCGTCGCCACCCGCGAGCACTCCGGCGCGCCGGTCGTCGCGCTCAAGATGCGCGCCATCGAAGCCCGCATCAGCGCCGGCATCAGCCAGGCCGCGCCCTCGCTCACCGAGGAAGGCATGACCCGCGGCCTTGAGGCCGTCCGCAACCTCCTCGCCGACTCCGCCGGCCTCCCGCCGCACCCTGTCGTGCTCGTCGCAACCAGCGCCGTCCGCGACGCCGCCAATGGCGACGAATTTCGCCGACGCGTCCGCGCCGCCACCGGCCACGCCGTGCGCCTCCTCAGCGGCCAGGAAGAGGCCGTGCTGATCGGACGCGGCCTCCTCTCCGACCCCGCCCTGTCCGGCCTGCGCGACTTTCACGTCTTCGACCTCGGCGGCGGCAGCCTCGAATGCCTTGCGTTTGCCCGACGCGAAATCCGCCGCACCGTGAGCCTCCCGCTCGGCTGCGTGCGCCTCACCGAACGCTGCATCCCCGACCCCGCGGCGCCCATTCCCCGCGACGCGCTTGAACGCATCGCCAGGCTCACCCGCGAGACCTTTGCCGGAAGCGGTTTCCCCGCCGCGCTTCCCGCCGGCGCCACCGCCATCGGCACCGGCGGCACGCTCACCACCGCCCGCGCCATCCTCGGCGCCCTCGAAAACAAGCCGCTGCCCGACACGTCGCCCCGCATCCCGCTCGAAAGACTCCGCGCCCTGCTGCTCAATCTTGCCTCGCAAACCCTCGCGGAACGCCGCCGCGTCCCCGCGATGCCGTCCGGCCGCGCCGATGTTTTCCCGTCCGCGCTGGCAACCCTCGTCGCCATCGCCGAACTGGGCGGCTTTGACGCCTACCACCATTCCTCGCGCAACCTCCGCTGGGGCCTCGCCGATGAGAGTTTAAGTTGAGGTTGCGCGCAGGAGTCCATTTGAACCACCCAACGCAATCCGTCCAAGGCAATACCCTTTGCGAATGGAAATCACACTTCAGGTAGGGCGAGGCGTCCCGCCGAGCCGTGTGAAGCGCTCGCGGCTCGACGGGACGCCTCGCCCTACCTTTAACGGCTTTCATAGTGTGATTTTCATTAGGAAATGATATAAGGCAACCTCGCCGAGGCCGCTGCCGGGCCGGGTCGGGTTGGGTCGGACCGGTCCGGCCCGAGCAGGATATCTGGAATATCATGGGTAACTGAGGTTACGCGCTGCTGGTGTAACGCAGACTTCCAAGTCTGCTTCAGGGCGGGCTTTCGGCCCGTCAGCAGGTTGGGAAACCTGCGCTACGCCGGCGCGCGTAACCTCGGCTCAACTTCAACGCTCAACTCAAACTGTTGCCGCGCCGCCGGCGGTTTCGCCGCCCTTGGCCGCCGCCAGCAATTCCTTGGCCGCCGCCAGCGACGGCTTCACGCCCGCGGCCACCGCCTGCTCGATCCCGGCCACGCGCGCCCTGACCGCCGCGTTCTGATAAAACTCCGCCTGCAACGCCTCGCGAATCAACGCATGCATCCACGCGATGGCCTGCTCCCGGCGGCGTTCCTCCAACATGCCGCTCCGCCGGCACACGTCGAAAAACTCGCGCACCCGGCCCCAAAATTCCGCCACCCCCTCGCCCGTGCGTGCCGAGGCCGCCAGCGCGGGCGTCGTCCAGCCCTCGGTGGCCGGCTTCAAATAATGCAACACGCGCTCCAGCTCGGCGCGCGCCCCCAGCGCGCGGAGACGGTTGTCGCCGTCGGCCTTGTTGACGACGATGAGGTCGGCCAGCTCCATCACGCCCTTCTTGATGCCCTGCACCTCGTCGCCCGCTCCGGCGATGGAGAGCAACAGGAAACAATCCACCATCGAGCGCACCGTGACCTCGTTCTGGCCGACGCCGACGGTCTCGACGATGACGACATCGTAGCCCGCCGCCTCGCAAAGCAAAATGGCCTCCCGGCTCTTGCGCGCCACCCCGCCGAGCGAGCCGCCCGACGGCGACGGGCGGATGAACGCGCCCGGCTGCCGCGAGAGTTTTTCCATGCGCACCTTGTCGCCCAGGATGCTGCCGCCCGTCACGGAGCTTGACGGGTCCACCGCGAGCACCGCCACGCGGTGCCCTTGCCCGCAAAGCGCGCACCCGAGCGCCTCGATGATCGTGCTCTTGCCCGCGCCGGGGATGCCCGTGATGCCCACGCGCATCGAGCGACCGGTCTCCGGCAGCACGCGCGCGAGAAGCTGTTGCGCGAGGTCCTGGTGCGCGGCGGCGTTGCTCTCGACGAGCGTGATGGCGCGCGCGAGCACGGTGGTGTCGCGCGCGCGGATGCCCTCCGCGTAATCGTCGATGGACAGCCGCCGTCGGCGCGGCGGCGCGGACGGCGCCGAGGGAGGGGCGAACAAGCCCGCGCGGTTCACGCCCTCGACCACCCACGTGGCAAACGCCGTCCCGGCGTTTGCCGGCACCCAGTCCGGGCGGTCCCCGGCTGATGGCCGGCTGGTTTCGGCGTGATGGGCTTTTTCTTCCTCGGGAGTCATGATGCGCGATCGGACGGCCCAAAACGGGCCATTTTCAACCATTGGGCAAGCCCGGAAAACGCGCCGCCCGGCAACCTGTCCATCACGCCGCCGTCTCCCCAAAAACGCCCCCGCGACCTCCGCCGCGCCCACGCGGCGCCATCGGGCGGCTCAGGCCGATCTGCCCGATACGTCCGGTCGGCCCGATCCGCCCGATTTGCCCAATCTGTCATATTTGTCCGATCCGGCCTGTCCGGCCTATCCGCCCCATAAACCCCATCCCGCCGCCCCAAAAAAATAGCCCGGCGGCGCCTTGCCTTGCCTTGCGAAGAACCACGCGGCCATTTTGCGAATTGCGCCCCAGACGCTTTCCGCAAAAAAAACTGCCTCATCCTTTCCCATCCCTCTCGGCCTGAAGCAAACCATGAAACTCGAATTTCTCCCGCCTGAAAAAGGAAAACCCCTGGTCCGCGCCGTCGCCGACTGGCTCTGGGAAAAACGCATCCCGTGCGCCGGGGCCGGTGCCGCCGCGTTCGACCATTTGCTAGTCGTCGTTCCCACGCGGCAGGCGGGACGGCGGCTGGCGTTTGCGCTTGTGGAAAAAGCGCGCGCCCGCACCGGCATCGCCGCCTGCATCCCACCGATTTTCAAAACCCCCTCCGCGCTCCTTTCGCCGGAGGAAACCCCCGCTGAAAACCACACCGCCACCACCGCCGCCGCCACCACCACCGCCGCCTCCGACGCCACCACCGCCCGCGCCACCGGCGTCGCCGCCACCGCTACCCGCGCCGCCGCCGCCACCCACACCGCCACCCACACCACCGCCCGCGCCGCCACTCCCGCCGAAAGCAACGCGCTGCTCGCCTCGCTGCTCGCGTCCGGGGGGGCGCTCGCGCGCGAAAACTTCCCCGCGATTTTCCCGCAAAAACCCGGCGGGGAAAACACCGCCGCCGCCGCGCTTTCGTTTCCCGGCGCGCTCGGCATCGCCCGCCAGCTCCACGACCTCTGGGGCATCCTCGCCGACGGCGCGCTCAACTTCCGCGCCGTCGCCGAAAAACTCCCGCCCGACCACGCCGACGCCGCCCGCTGGCGCGAACTCGCCTCGCTCGAAACCCTCTTCCTCGAAACCCTCGCCGCCCACCACCTCCGCCACGCCGACGCCTCGCTCGCCGGCCTCATCCAAAACCCGCGACTGCCCGACGACTGCCTCGCCGCCGCCGGCGCCGCCATCCACGAAATCATCCTCGCCGCGCACCCGGGCGCCACGCCCGCGCTCTGCGACTTGCTCAAAAACCTCGCCGCAAACACCGGCCTCAAACTCACCATCCTCGTCCACGCGCGCGAACAAGAACGCGGACTCTTCGACGCATTTGGCCGCCCGCAAGCCTTCACCGCCCTCCCCGGCGCGCGCCCGCTCGGCTCCGCCGCGCACAAACTCCCGCTCGACGACGAACGCCAAATCGAACTCGCCTCCGACGCCGAACAACAGGCCCGCGCCGCCGCCGGCTTCGTCGCCGCCTGCCTCGACGGCTCCGGCGCCGCCCCCCAAAAAACCGTCGCCCTCGGCAACGCCGACCCCGAAATCTTCGACCACCTCGCCGCCGCCTTCCTCGCGCGCGGCGTGACACTCCGCAACCCCGCCAGCTTCCCCGTGCGCGCCACCGCGCTCGGACGCCTCGCCGCCCAAACCCTCGCCCTCTGCCACCTCCGGGAAAACGCCCCGGCCTCGCTCCTCTCCGCCTTCCTGCGCGGTGCCGATGTCCGCGCCTGGCTCGCCGGAAAACACATCCGCGCCGCCGCCGTGCTCGACGAATTTGACCAACTCCAAAACGCCCACCTCCCGCGCACCTTCGCCGACGTGTCAAGACACGCCGCGCGCGCCGCCGCGCGCCGCTCCGCCAAAAACCAAAAACGCTCCGCGCTCGCCCCCGCCCTCGATGCGATCCGCTCCCTCGCCGGCATCGGCAACGGCGGCACCTTCGCCGCCACCACCGCCACCGCCACCGCCACGCCTTCCGCAGCTTCTTCCCCCTCTGCCGCCGCCGTCTCCGCCTCCGCCGCCACCGCCACCGCCGCGCTGCCGGCGCGCGTGGAAAAAGCTCTCGCCGAAATTTTCGCCAACTTTTCCCCCGACGAAAAAATCCCCGGCCACCGCGAACTCGCCGCCGCCGCCGAAAAAGTTTCCGAAATCCTCAAGGAATTTTCCGACTCGAAACTCCTCCGCGCCATCCTCCCCGCCGCCGCCGACACACGCGCCACCGCGCACGCCATCGCGCCCCCCGCGCGCCCCGCCACCGCCGCCATCGCGCGCCCCGCCGCCGCCGAGTCGGAAGACCGCGCCGCCGCGCTCCTCGCAACGCTCCTCGAAAACGCCGCCTTTTCCCTCGAACCCGACGCCCCCCGCACCCTCGCCGCCGAAGGCTGGGTCGAACTCGCGTGGGCGCCCGAAGACGCGCTCGTCGTCACCGGCCTCAACGAAGGCTGCGTCCCCGAAACCGTCACCGCGCACGCCTTCCTGCCCGACTCGCTCCGCTCCACCCTCGGACTCCCGTGCAACGACACCCGCCTCGCGCGCGACTGGCTCCTCCTCCGCTCCATACTCGCCGCGCGCGCGCCGGAAAACGTCCGCCTCCTCCTCGCGCGCGTAAACACCCGCGCCGACGCCCTCAAACCCTCGCGCCTCCTCTTCACCGGCACCGGCGACGGCGACGCCGCCGACAAACTCTTCGCCGCCCGCGCCGCCAGACTTTTCAAAGACGCCGCCCCGCCCGCGCCCGCCCCGCCCCGCTCGCTCCCCGCCGCCTGGCGCCTGGCACTCCCGCTCCCCGGCGACGGCCCCGCCGCCGGCTTCTTCGCGGCGCGCCCCGAAAAATCCCGCCACGGCCTCCCCGCCGTCAGCGTCACCGCCCTCAAGGACTACATCGCGTGCCCGTTCGCGTTTTTCCTGAAACACGTCTTGCAAATGGAGACGGTTGACTACCGCGCCGCCGAACTCGACGAATCCGCCTTCGGACGCCTCGCGCACGAAGTGCTCGAAGCCTTCGCGCAATCCCCCGCCGCCCGCTCCGGCGACGCCGGGGAAATCTCCCGCTTCCTCCACGAAAAAACCGACGCGCTTTTCGCGAAAAACTTCGGCGCGGAACTCGCCGCCGTCCTCCTGCTCCAGCGCGAGGAATTGAAAAAACGCCTCGGCTTTTTCGCCCGCCAACAGGCCGCCGCCGCCGCCGCCGGCTGGGAAATCATCGCCGCCGAGCGGCATTTCACGCTCCCGTTTCCCGCGCACGGCTTTGAAATCCACGGAAAAATCGACCGCGTTGACCGCAACCAAAACACCGGCTGCTTTCGCATCCTCGATTACAAAACATGGGACAAAAAGAAAGACGCCGGCGAAGGTGTTTACGACCCCGGCAAGACCGCGCTGGACAACGCCGCCGGACGCCGGTGCCCCCGCCTCGTCGTGCCGCCGGCCACCCCCAAAGGGAGACCGAAATCCGCCGCATGGGCCGACCTCCAGCTTCCCCTCTACCTGCGCGCCGCGCAGACAGGCGCAGTGCGCAAAGCCCCCGACAGCGACGACGGCACCGGCACCACCGGCAGCACCGGCGACGACAGCGCGCGGCTTGTCCCCGAAGGCGCGGACATCGCCTGCGCGCACTTCGCGCTTGGCCGCTCGGAGGAGGTTTCCGGCCTGAGCGACTACGACCAGCGCCTCTTCCGCGACCCCTCGATTGACGGCACGCTTGATGCCCTGCTTTCGCGCCTCGCCGCCGGGATTTTTTGGCCGCCGTTGAAACGAAAATATCCGCCGCTTGAACCCTTCAAGCCGCTCTTTCTCGGCCTCTCCGAGGAGGAAATTGCCGCGAGCATCAGCGAACCGTGGATCGCCGACCAAAACCGGCGCATCGCAAACTGGGACGCCGCGCGCGCCGCGCGCCAGGAGGAACCCGCATGAAAGACAACCACTTCATCAGCGCGTCCGCCGGCACCGGAAAAACCTACGCGCTCACCACGCGCCTCATCCGCCTGCTCCTGCTCGGCGCCGAGCCGGCCTCCATCGCCGCGCTCACCTTCACGCGCGCCGCCGCCGGCGAAATTTTCAACAAACTCGCCGGACGCCTCGCCGCCGCCGCCACCACCGCCACCGCCGCCGAAGACCTCTCCGGGGAAATCTTCGCCGGCCTCCCGGCATGGCAGGACACCCTCATCCGCCGGCGCCACGGCGCGCCGCTGCCACCGGCGGTGTTTGCGGAAACCCTGCGCAAACTCGTCGCCACGCAGCACCAAGGCTTCATCGGCACGCTCGACAGTTTCATGTGGCGCATGGTCCGCATCTTCCCGCTCGAACTCGGCTTCGCCGCCCCCGACCCGCGCCTGATGGACGCCCACGAAAGCGGGCAGGCCGCCGCCGCCGCCATCGCCCAAGTCCTCAACGCCACCCCGCGCGACACCGAAGAGTTTTTCGAGGACTTCCGCGCCGCCACGCAAGGCGACGAAAACAAAACCTTCTTCGGCGGACTCGCCAAATTCGTCCAACGCTGGCACCGGCACCGGCTTGATTTCCCCCGCGCGCAAAGCTGGGGCGACCCGCGCGCCATCTGGGGCGCGGCGGGCATGCCATTCGCGAAAAACGCCGCCGCCATCACCGCCTTTGAAACCGTCGTCGCCGGCGCCCCCGAATTCGCCGACCGCCGGGACGCCCTCCTCGCGGTTGGCAAATTTGTCCGCGAATTCAACGGCACGTTTGACGCGCCCACGCCCTTGAAAAACATGCTCGAAAACTGGACGCCCGACGGCGCCCTCGGCCCCTTCAATTGCGACAGGAAAAAAACCCTCCTCTCCCCCCGGCAGCAAGCCGCCGCGCACGCGCTCCTCTCGCACCTCCTCGCCACCGCCCTCGAAATCCGCCTCAGGCACACCGCCGGCCTCTTCCGCCTCATGACGCGCTACGAAACCGCCTACGCCGGCACCGCCCGCGACCACGGACGCCTCGTCTTCGACGACATCCCGCGCAAACTCGCCGCGCTCGGCGACGCCGAGCGCGACCTGCTCGCCTTCCGCCTCGACTCGCAAATCCGCCACTGGCTCCTCGACGAATTTCAAGACACCTCGCGCGCCCAGTGGAACGACAAAGTCAACCGCCCGCTCATCCGCGAAGCGCTCCAGGAAAACGAGGACCACGACCAAAACTGGCGCTCCGTCTTCATCGTCGGCGACGCCAAGCAATCCATCTACGGCTGGCGCGGCGGCGATGTCACCCTGTTCAACGAAGAAAAAGACCGCCCCGAATACACCCGCGGCTCGCTCACCGCCTCCTACCGCTTTGGCCGGAACATCGTCGAAGCCGTCAACGCCGTTTTCCATCCCGCCGCCATCCGCGCCTATCTCGCCGCCGACGCCGCCGGCACCACCCCCGCCGCCGGCCACGCCCCCGCCGCCGACGCCGCCGAACGCTGGGGAAAAATCTGGGAGACACACTCCGCCGCCACGAAAAAAAACGGCGCCCCCGGCGCCCCCGGCCAAGTCATCCTCACCACATTCCAAAAAGACGCCGCCTCCGAACGCGACGAATTCGACGTGTGCGCCGACAACATCATCGCCGAACTCGACCGCACCCGCCCCTGGGAAACCAATCTGGAGTCCGGCGCCGCCATCCTCGTGCGCACAAACGACGAGGGCAAAAACCTCGCCGAAAGACTTTCCGCCCGCGGCATCCGCGTCGCCTGGGAAGGCGAAAGCACCATCGGCGACTGCCCCGTGGTCGCCGCGCTCCTCAACCTCGTCCGCCTCTCCACGCACCCCTCGGACACCTTCGCCCGACGGCACCTCGCCGCCACGCCGCTCCTGAAAGACGAGGCCGCCGCCGCCGTCGCGGAAACCTTTGCCCTCGACACCGTGCGACTCGGACTTGCGGGCGCGCTGCGCAAAATCATCGGGGAAACCGGCGCCGCGCTGGCCGCCGCCGCCGACACCTTCACGCGCGCGCGCCTCGACACACTCCTCCTCGCCGCCGCGCAATTCGAGGCCGGCGCCGGCGCCGACACGCACCCCGACGAATTCACCGCGTTTGTCGAGGCCTGCCGCCGCCGGGATTTCGCCGACCCCTCCGTCGTCAAGATTCTGACGATTCACCGCAGCAAAGGCCTCGGCTTCGACTACGTCATCGTGCCGTTCTTTGAAAGCGAAGGCATGGACAGCGTGAGCAACCCCAAGTCGCCCGTCATCGCCGCCGACTGGATTCTGGAAAACCCGGGCAAAAACGCCATCAGCGCCGACCCCGTGCTCGGCAACGCCGATGCCACTATGCGCCGGGGAAAAATCCTCGAAAACCTGTGCCTCTGCTACGTCGCGATGACGCGCGCCAAAACCCACCTCTCCCTCCACGTCAAAAACGCCACGAACAAAGACGGCCGGGTGAGCGACACCAAATACTTCTCCACGCACCTCATCAACCAACT
>JAIRTK010000417.1 GCA_031254955.1 Opitutaceae bacterium | reverse complement strand
CTCCGATCTCCTCGCCCTACCTTTATCGGCTTCCTTAGGGGGATTTTTATTGGGAATGGGTTTGAATACTGGTTCTCCGGTGTCGGCGGCTGGCGAGCAGGGCGAGGGCGGCGAGCGTGGCCAAAAAGCAGGGCGTGGGTGCGCCGCCTCCGCCTCCACCTCCACCACTTCCACTGCCTCCACCAGTGTTTCCGCCGCCGCCGGTGTTGCCACCGCCGGTGTCGCCGCCGCCGGTGTTTCCACCGCCGGTGTCGCTGTCGCCGGTGTTTCCGCCGGGGCCGCTGTCGCCGGGGGGGGTGGTGCTGCTTGGGGTGAGGGTGGTGAGGAGGCGGGGGGTCTCGGTGCTTCCGGTGGTGGTGTCGGTGATGATGCGGAGGGTCTTGTTGCCGGTGTCGGCGATGTAGAGCGCGCCGTCGGGGCCGGCAACGATGTCGCGGGGGGCGTCGAAGCGGGTGCTTGCGCCGGTGGGGCCGTCGGTCGCGCCGGGCAGCTTCACGGCGCCGGCGAGCGTGCGCATGGCGCCGCCCGAGATTGTGCGGATGACCGAGTTGCCGGTGTCGGCGACGTGGATGGCGCCGTTCAGCCAGGTCAGGCCGGAGGGTGTGTCGTAGCCGGCGGCGGAGTGCACTGTCATGGTGAAGCCCGAGCCGGGTTGCGGGCCGGGGGTGATTTTGCGGATGGCGTTGTTGCCGGTGTCGGCGACGTAGAGCGCGCCGTCGCCGCCCCATGTGATGTCGAGCGGTGTGTCGAGGTGGGTGGCGTCGGCGCCGGGTTCGTCGCGCCAGCCGGCGATGGTGGTCACGGCGCCGTCGGGGGTGATGGCGCGCACGGTGTGGCTTTGGGAATCGGCGACGAAGAGGTGGCCGCTGTCGTCGAGGGCGAGGCCGGCGGGGGCTTTGAGGCGGGCGGTGGCGGCGTCGCCGTCGGCGGCGGGTTCGGTGGCGGGGGCGTTTGCGTTGCCGGCGAGCGTGGCCACGTTGCCGGTGGCGATTTCGATGGCGCGGATGACGTTGTTGCCGGTGTCGGCGACGTAAGCGGTGCCGGAGCGGAGGGCGAGGCCGGCGGGGGCGTTGAAGCGCGCGGCGGTGCCGGTGGCGTCAAGCCAGCCGGAGGCGCCGGCGGGGTCGCCGGCGAGGATTGTGGCGGTGCCGGCGGGGTCGATGATGTCGATGGTGTTTTGGGTGGTGTTGGCGATGTAGATGGCGCCGGCGGCATCCAGGGCGAGGGCGTGGGCGGCGGGTTTGTAGGCGCGCGAGACGATGAGGGCGGCGGCGTTGCCGGGGGCGGGGGGGAGCGTGCCGATGGTGGCGACGTAGCGGAATTGCAGGCGGGCGAGCGCGGGGGTGACGGCGGGGAGTGTGAGCGTGGCGCCGTGGTTGGTGATTTGATGGGCGAAGGGTGCGTCGGGGTCGATGGCGCGCCATGCGGCGCCGTCGTGGTATTCCCAGCGGATGGTCGGGGCGGGTTCGCCGGCGGTGGGGGCGTTGTAGGTGATGGTGTCGCCTTCGGTGACGGTGGTGAGCGCGGGGAGGTTGACGGTGTTGTCGGGGGCGCGGAGGAGGTAGAGTGGGAATTCGCCGGTCATGGCGGTGGTGGCGGAGAGGGTGTTGCCCATCATGTCGCGCACGATGTCGCCGGCGCGGAGGGTGGTGATGGTGGCGAGGGCGGCGGGTTGGGTGGACCAATAGATGTCGATGTTGGCGGCGTCCGGGTCGGGTCGGGTGAAGTGGAGGGTGGTGATGGTGGTGGTGTCGAGGGTGGTGGTCTCGAGGGCGCCGTCGGGGGCGGGTGTGGTGTCTTCGGTGAGCGCGACCATCGCGGCGTGCGCGGCGAGGCCGGGGCCGGGGATGCCGGTTACGTCAATGCAGGCCGAGGTGCCGTCGGCTTGGGTGTCGCGTCCGGTTTCGCTCGCGGCGGCGACGTAGAGGAAGTGGCGGAGCACGCCGTTGGCTTTGAAGAAGAGGGCGGTGCGCACGATGGCGGCGGCGGCTTGCGGTGGGGTCATGGAGCTGGAGGCGGGCATCCGGCTGGTGGCGAGCCAGCTTTGTCCGCCGGAGAGCCAGGGGCCGCCTTCGGTGTGCCAGAGTGGGAGGGGTTGGCCGGAGCGGTTGGTGTGCGAGCGGTAGCGGGCGAGGTGCGCGAGTGTCTGTTCGGTGCCGGGGATCGTGCCGGCGGCGGAGGTGTTGTAGAAGTGGAAGGAGAAGGCGTCGAGTTTGGCGCTTGCGCCGGTGTCGAGGATTTGCCAGCCGAGTTGGGCGTTGATTTCGGAGACGGCGGGGCCGATGAGCGTGAAGGGGCGGCCTGTGGCGGACAGGGCTTCGTGGGTGGCGTCGAGGAGTGCGCGGATGATGGCGGCTTTTTGCTGGCCGGGTCTGACTTGCAGGTAGCCGCCGTCGGGTTCGTTCCAGAGTTCCCAGGCGTCAACGAGGGTGGCGCCGGTGGCGGGCGAGAATTCGGCGAAGGCGCGTGTGACGTAGGTTTTCCATTTGTCGAGGTCGGCGGGTGGATAGGAGTTGCTCCAGCGGTTGGCGACGCCGGCGGGGTTGATGTCGGCGGCCCAGTCGGGGGCGGTGTCGAAGCTGCCGAGGATGCGGAAGCCGGCGGTCTTGGCGGCGGCGAGGGCGGCGCGGGCGGCGGTGTCCTCGCGCCATTGGCCTTCCGTGGGTTCGAGGGCCATCCATTTGGTGGTCATCGGCGGGTAGAGGCGCAGCCAGCGGATGCCGGCGCGGCGGGCGATTTCGAGGTTGTAGGGCGTGAGGTCCACGTGCGCGCCGAAAAACGAGTCGGGCCGGGCGGAGGGTTCCGCGAGCGTGGGGAGCACGCTGTAGAGTTGTTCGGCCAGCAGGTCTTGAGAGCCGGCGCGGCGCGCTTCGATGCGGAAGGCGCCGAGGGTGGCGGTTTGCAGGGTGAACGGGGTTTCGCCGCGTCCGTCCGCGTCGGTGGCGATGGTGAGGGTGGTTTCCTCGATCGTGCGTCCGAGAAAATCCACCGTGGCGATTTGGAATGCCAGCGTGGTGGAGGGGGTCTCGCCGGCGGCGATGAGCGTGAATGTCGCCGTGTCGCCGGGTGCGTGGAGGTTGCCCGGGGGCGCGCCGGCGGCGGGTTGGATGGCGTGCGCGGGCGGGTGGGCGACGGGGTTCGCCTGGGCCGTCTCGGTGAACACGAAGTCGTCGAAGTCGAATGTGCCGGCGCCGAGTTGCAGGCGGACGACATAGACGCCGTCAAGGGCGGCCTTGGGCGTGACCGGCACGGTGAATTTTTGCCATGCGGTGCCGAGTGAGAGCGATTGCAATTGTTGCGTGATGTCGTGGTTTTTCCCGCCGGCGATGCCGGCGTTGAGCGAGCGCGGGGTGTCGCAACGCGCCCAAAACGTGAGCGTCGCGGCGTGCCCGTGGCGCGCCGGGAAATAGGCGCTCGTCAGCCAGCCCCAACTGCCCTGCTTCACCTCGACGGACAGGTGGCGTTTGCCGTGCGGGGCGTCCGCCGCCGCGACCGATTTGAGTTGCGCGCCGGGCTGCGAGGGGTAGCCGTTGCCGGTCTCGCCGGCGCTCCAGCCGGCGCCAAATTCGGGCGCGCGGAGCGTCGCCGTCCAGCCGTCATGGCCGGCCTCGAAGGACTGGTTGCGGATGGGGTTGAGCGCCGGCACCGCGCCGCCTTCCGCCGCCGGCAACTCCGCGAGCGAGACATCGTCGAGCCAGTATCTGCCCGGCGCGTGCAGCCAGAAACCGAGGTAAACCCGCGCGCCGGCGGCGAGGTCCGCCGGCAGCGAAGTGCGGAAAACATACTCGCGCCACTCGTCCGGGAAAACCATCTCGAAACGCAGCAAAACCCGGTCGCCGGGGCTTGACTGCCGGAGCAGAATCGTGACCGGCGCGCCCTCGGTCGAACCGCGCGCCCAGAAACGCAACTCCATCCCCGCGCCGGCGCCCAAAGCCAGATCGCGATACGCCACATGCCCCGCGCCGACGCTCAACGAGTATTGGCCGGAACGCGGATTCCGCTCGTCGCGCGCCACGGCATCGCCACCGCCGCCGTAGCCCGCCGCGTCATAAACCCACGGCGCCGCGAACGCCTGCTCAAAACCGGGATTGGAGAGAAGATTGGCCGCGCTCTGCGCCCCGCCCCGCGCGCTGGCGAAGACGGAGCCGGCCAACGCCAGCAGCAGGCGGACGACGGTGCGAGTGGTGCGCTCGGGGATTTTTTTCATGATGGAAACAGGGGATGAGGATTGAGGGGATGAGGATTGTCGCGTCAAACGGAAGGACACGCCACCCGCCCCTCCGGGGCAACGCCGCGCGTGCTGAAACGTTAACCGCCACCGCCGCCGCCGCCACCGCCGCCACCACCGCCGCCACCACCACCACCGCCCCACCTGTTTAACGCTTCAACGCGACGCGGCTTGCCCCCGCCGCCCGCATCGCGGATGAAAACGCGCGCCAAAAGCGGCGCCCCCGCCGCCCCCCGCCGCCACACCCGCAACCTCCACCACCAACCCTCTCCGCCCATGCCACCTCCACCCACGCCCCCCGCCCCCCACCGCAACGCCCCCCGCCTGGCCCTCACCGCGCTCGCCCTCACCGCGCTCCTCGGCACCCGCCCCGCCTGCCCCGCCCAAACGCTCCCCGCGCCCGCCACCGAACAAACGGACGGACAAGAAGAAGAAATCATCGTCCTCAGCCCCTTCTCCGTGAACGCCGAAAAAGACCGCGGCTACCTCGCCGCCGACACCCTCACCGGCGGACGCATGGCCACCAACCTCCTCACCACCCCCGGCGACATCACCGTGCAAACCCGCGAATTCCTCAACGACATCGCCGCCAACACCCTCACCGACGCCTACAAATGGATGCCCAACGCCACCATCGCCGACCCCCCCG
>JAIRTK010000339.1 GCA_031254955.1 Opitutaceae bacterium | reverse complement strand
TCGGAGCGGCCTCCCTGCCAGGGAATGGATTGCGTTGGGCGGTTCACAATACCTCCGTCCGCGTAACCTCAGTGCCTTACGATACCCCGTGCCCTTGGCGCGGGGAGCTTCATGCTTCCTTCGCCTCCGGGCGGTGCCGCTTGGGGAGAAAGAGAAGGGAAAAAGAAAGAAGAAAGAGCCAGGACGCAGGGCCCCACTTTGAGGCGCGCCTGCGGTCGCAATTCTCAATTATTTAATGGTTGCCAAGTTAAATCATTTATGTAACTTTTTAGCCTTCGTGTCCTTTGCGCCTTTGAGGTGAATGTTTGGAAGCTCCCATGAGTCTTCGCCCCCTTCGCCTCCCTCGCGGTTCAACCAAACAAACAACGCCGACAACCAGCAACACGCTCCGCCACCCCGCCCCGCCATGAAAAAACACCTCCCGCCCATCGCCGCCGCCCTTCTTGCCATGACCGTCACCGCCTCCGTCTTTTCCCAGCCGCCGCCTGTCGTCTCGCCCGAAGTCCGCGACGACCGCACGGTGACGTTCCGCCTGCGCGCGCCCGACGCCGCCACGGTCGTGGTGCGTTGCGAGGGATTGGCCGGCCCCGCCCCGCTCGTGAAAGACGACGCCGGCCTGTGGACCCTCACCACCGCGCCGCTCGCGCCCGACATCTACAGCTACACCTTCCTCGTGGACGGCGTGCGCATGACCGATCCCGCCAACCCGCTCCTCAAATACAACCTCCTCGCCAGCGCCAGCGAAGTCCACGTCCCCGGCGCGCCCGGCGACGCGCTCCCGTGGGAACGCCACGACCCCGCCGTCCCGCGCGGCGTGCTCCACCGGCATTCGTTTCGCTCCGGCGTCTCCGGCGACGAGCTTGACTTTGTCGTTTACACCCCGCCCGGCTACGAGCCGGCTACGGGCGCGGCCCTTCCCGTTCTGTATTTGCTTCACGGATACAGCGACGACGCCGGCTCCTGGACCGCGACCGGCCGCGCCCACATCATCCTCGACAACCTCATCGCGCAAAAACGCGCCCGCCCGATGCTCGTCGTCATGCCGCTCGGCTACGGCACCCTGAAGGTCGTGACCGCCGGCTGGGCGCGCATGCGCGAGGGCGGCCTTTGGGAGCGCAACGTCCGCGCCTTCCGCGACATTCTCACCCGCGAAGTGCTGCCGCGGGTCGAGTCCGCCTACCGCGTGTCGCCGCGCCGCGGGCACCGCGCCATCGCCGGGCTCTCGATGGGCGGCGCCGAGAGCCTCGACATCGGCCTGAGCCATCCGGAGCTTTTCGGCTGGATTGGCGCGTTCAGTTCCGGCGGCCTGTCCGAGGATTTCGACACCGCCTGGCCCAGGCTCGGCGATGCCGCCGCCCCGCGTCCGGCGCTGCTCTGGATCGCCTGCGGCGAGGAGGATTTCCTGTTGGAAAACAACCGGCGCCTCTCCGCCTGGCTCGCGAAAAAGGATGTAAAACACACCTTCACCGTCGGCCCGCTCGGCCACACCTTCCGCGTCTGGCGCCCCAATCTCGCCGCCTTCATCCCGCTGCTCTTCAGCGAGTAATGGCAATCCGTCCCCAAATGAACAAAGGCCGTTTGACACCTGTCCGTCCCTCTTCCAGCCTGTGTTTTTCCTTCAACACCAACCCTCCACAAATCACCCGAACACCAACCTCTTAACATTCATATTTTTCGCGTAGCTTCGGCTGCTGTCCACAACGAAACCTAGGAAATTTCGTGGCACAAATGACATCGCTGAAATGCGCCCCTATATTGGGGCGCATTGAAAGCGTCCATTTGTGGGGCTCTCCTAGGTGCCTGTTGTGGGGCGCAAGTAAATGCGCCCTTCTTTTGTATTCAGGCACCAGGGACGATTCCCGCAAGTGAACTCCCGCAGACAACGGCAAAGGCAAACGCGAGCCATCAGGACCTTTGCCGTTTATGCACGTCCAGCATCCATCATGCCCGGAAGGGGTGTGGCGCGCCGCGCCCGCCGCTCCGCTTGTTCCCGCCCGCCTGCTCGAAAGGCCGGGAAAAATCCTTTTCATCACGCATCTGGCGCTTGGGGATTATGCGTATCTCCAGAACTTTTTCAAGGCGCTTGCCGGGCGTTTTCCCCATTTGCAAATCCACCTGTGGGTGGACGAACTGCGGTGCACAAAAAATGCGGCCAAGTGGGAGGGCTTGAGGAAATATATATTATACGACTGGCTGGCCGCCTGTCCGTTCATCCCCAAAACCTACAGCCGAACCTGGCGCCCCGATTTGCGCGCGGAATCCATCGAGGCGGCGCGCCGGGAAAACTACCCCGTCATCATTTCCCTCGCGCTGGTGCGACCCCATCGCTACGCCGCGCTCGCCCGCAAAATCGGCCCGGACAGCTTTGTTGCCGGCATCAGGCGCTTTGCCGGCGGACTTCGCGGCCTTGTTCATGATTTTTCATATAAAAAACTGGATGCCGCGCTTCCGTCAGAAATTCGCGGCCTTGGTCATGTCAGCGAGCTTTTTTCCTGCTGGTTCCTGCATCTGTTCGGCTTCGGCCTGGCCTTGCGGGAACGGCTCCCGTTCGTGGACATTCCGGATGAATGGACGCGCTGGGCCGCCGATTATATAGACACCCTTGACGCGGCAGGAAAACCCCTTGTGTTTGTCAATCCATCGGCCAAAACGCCCAAACGCTGCTGGCCGATGGCGCACGCCGTCGAATTGATAAAAACCATGCGGCAACAACCCGAATGGCGCGGCGCGGTCTTCTTGGTGAACACCCTGCCGGACAAAATCCCGGAGACCCGCTCGCTTGTTCATGCCGGTGGACGGGAGCGGGTTCATGTGTTCAGCGCGAATGCCCATTTTTTCCAACTCCCGGCGATTTTGCGCCGGTGCGCGCTGATTATTTCAGTTGAAACCGCCACCATGCACCTGGCGAACGCCGTCCGTGTCCCCGTCGTGGCTTTGATGCGCAAGAAAAACCCCGAATGGCATCCGCTCGATGCCGCAAACAGCAAAATCGTCACCGTGTCCAAACGGCGCGACTGGATAAAAGAAATCCCGCCCGGGCGCGTTCTGGACGCGATGAGGGGATTCCCGCCCGCCCCCGAGGAATAAACAAATTTCAAGCCGACCAACCTGTATTCTTAAAAATTACCATGAAAATACTTCATTCCATCTTTATTTTTCTGACCGGAGCCGCGCTACTCATGCCCGCCATTATATTTTTGGGACTCAGCGCGCTGTTCGGGAAACTGGCCGGCCTGTGCGACACCGCGTCGTGGTGGCTGGAGGAGACTGCGGACGAGCTTAACAAAAACTGGAAGGCCAGGAGCAGATGAAACCGGAATCCCCCGCCCCGTTGGTCCCCGCCGGCTTGCTCGAAAAGCCGGTAAAAATCTTATTTATCATGCATCCAGGGATTGGTGATTTTTGCTACCTCCAGAATTTTTTCCGCGAACTGGCCGCGCGTTTTCCATCGTTGGAAATGCACCTGTGGGTCGGAGAACATCGCATAACCGCCGACCCCGCAAAATGGGACGGGCTGAAAAAATTTATCCTATACGACTGGCTGGCCGTCTGCCCGTTTTTCAAAAAAATATACAGAAACAATTATAGTCCCGCCGGCCTCGCCGCCGCCGTAGAGGAGGCGCGAGCGGAAAACTACCCCGTCATAACAACCCTCGTCCTTGCTCGCTGGCATCGGTATGCAAAACTCGCCAGGGACATTTGCCGCGACGGCATGGTCATCAGCGCCATGCGCCCGTTTGACCTGAAAGGCTGGCTCCGCTCCTTCCCCTACAAAAAGCCCGACATCGCCTTCCCCTCGGCGCCAGCAAAGGCGGGACATATCAGCGATATTTTCAACCATTGGTTCCGGCGCCTCTTTGGCGTCGGGTTGCCAATGGGAAAACGGATGCCTTTTATGAACATCCCCGGTGAATGGACATGCTGGGCGGACGGCTTTATAAAAAAAACCGGCGCCGACGGGCAAAAACTGGTGTTTGTCAATGTCACAGCCAAGGACTGGAAACGCTGCTGGTCGCTGAAAAACGGCATCGAAACCATAAGAGCCATGCAGCAAGTTCCGCAATGGAAGGACGCCATTTTCCTGTTGAACGCCATGCCCGGGGACGTTGCAAAATTCCACGATGCGATAGACAAGAGCGGCTTGGAACGGACCCATCTTTTCAGCGCGGAGGAGAATTTCTTCCAGCTGCCGGCTGTTCTGGGCAGCTGTTCGCTCATTATCTCGGTGGAAACGTCCGTCATTCACCTTGCGAACGCCGTGCGCATCCCCGTTATCGCCCTGATGCGCCGGAAATACGCCTGGCTATGGTATCCAATAGACACGAAAAACACCATTCTTATCACGACGAAAAAAAGAAATGACCGAATGGATGAAATCCCTCCGAAGCGGGTGGCGCGGGCATTCGGTGAAGTTTTAAAAATAAATCACAAGCATGGCGATCCTAATAATGAATATGACCACGCATCATCAAATTAAAATGCAAAATGGCTGCCCTTGCGACGGACGGGAGAGAGGCCGCCAGTCGTGTCCGAAAGTCTCCGTCCTGATTCCTGTTTACAATACAAATCTCACGCACCTGCGTGAGGCAATTGACAGCATTCTCGGACAGACATTCACTGATTTTGAACTCATCATTTTGAATGACTCCCCGGACAATGCCGAGTTGGAAAGCATGATTTTATCATACAAGGATACTCGCATTGTTTATAATAAAAATGAACACAATTTGGGAATCTCGCCCAGTCGCAACAAGTTGATGGAAATGGCGCGCGGAGAATACCTGGCTGTCTTTGATCATGATGACGTGTCGGCTCCCGACCGTCTTGAATTGGAGGCGAATTATCTGGATGCGCACCCCTCCGTCGGCGTGGTCAGCGGGCAATATCAAACATTTGGCATAAAAAGCAAGCCGCCTTCAAGGAATCCTGTGGATGATCTGGACATAAAGATAAATCTTACCTACGGGTGCGCCGTATTCCATACGGCGGCCATGATAAGAAAATCCATTTTGACGAAATATGGCCTGGGCTATGAGGAGAAATTTTCACCCGCAGAAGATTACCGGCTGTTCACGCGCCTGATGGACTTTACGGAATTTCATAACATAGACAAGGTTTTGGTCCAATACCGCTGGCATGGAGCCAATACCTCAAGACACAAGCGAGTGATGGAGAATGCAAGCGACGGAATCCGCATGTCCGTCAGGATGCGGTATCCCCTTTTGGCCAGCGAAGAGAAAAAAAGGAGGGGGTGGCGAATAAAATTATTTGGAATCATTCCTGTTTTATACATCAAGAAGCATCGGGGAAGCAAATTCTGGGCCAAGTTATTCAATGTCGTTCCCATCCTGACATGGAGGGATCGATAAATTTTTTCACGACTGCCATTGCTCATCAAACAATGAAAATACTCTCAATTCAACGCGACTTGTGGGGTACCAAGATCGTCAGATTTTTAGGCATCAGGATATACAAGCGTTTTGGTTATTACCAAGCCATAAGGTCTATGCGGGAGGCGATTGCCGATCCACGGGGAATCGGCATGCTGAATCTCATGATGAAAAATCTCGCCATTCCCGAATCGCACCGGCATTTGTTTTACGAAATGGGCGAGGGCGATGTTTGTATTGATTGCTGGGCGAACGCCGGCTTATTTGCCGATTGCTGCCTGCATGTCGGGGCATCAGTGCATCTTTTTGAACCGAACGGGATGCTTGTTCGCATGTTGCGGCGCAAATATCAAGGGGAAAAGAACGTTGTCATCAATCATGCGGCGGTGGCGGCAAAGGAGGGCAGGATGAAGTTATACAATCCCGTTCGCGCCAGAAATAATATCGAGTTCGCGGCCAGTGGAACACTGGTCGCGGATTATTGGCCGCGCGCTGGCAAGGCCGCCATCCTCGAAGAGGAGGTGGCGGTTATTGATCTTGCAACCTATATGAAATCGCATTTTCCTCCGGGGAATACTCCACCCATCCGCCTTCTTAAAATAGACATCGAAGGTGCGGAATTTGATCTGCTGGAAAAAATAATAAACGAAAAAATATTCAAACTGTGCAAACATATCGTCGTGGAAACGCATGAAAGGATGTTCCCGGATGGTGGAAAAAAGCTCGCGCGGCTCAAGGCGATGATTTCCGAACACGGTGCCGATAACATTTCCCTTGATTGGGTGTAGCAATCGGGCGAGGGGGGCTTTTATTTGACACCCGCAAAAAAATTACGGCAGGACGCTACTTTCCAAGGCACCCCGGACTTTTGCGGGACGCAGCCGGGAGCGCGGGCATTCCTGCCCGCGTGCCTGTCCGTCGCGGACAGGGAATGCCAGCGCGCTCCGGGAAAAGCCTAAAACCAGCATTCCACGCATCCGCGCTTGCGCGCCCCCGCCTGGCCCGGCCTATTTTTCCGCAACTTTCACGCGCCCCGCCATGTTCTGCGCATGGACACGGAGCCGCCAGTGCCCGCGCCCTTAGCGCGATCGATGAACCCGGCGGATGATTTCGCGGCGTTTATGCGCAACTTCCGAAACATGGTCTTTACCACGGACGGGCTGCTGCGGTTCCTGCGGGCGGTTTGCGGTGGGAAAGCGGCGAGGGTCGCGGTGAAAAGGGAAACCCGGCGGGAGGCCGCGCGGACTTAGACCACTTTTTCGACGAGGCCGGCCTTGATGGCCTTCACCGAGACGAGCACGCGCTTGGTGCCGCCGTTTTCGGTCTTGATGCGGATGCGCTGGAGATTCGGGCGGAATTTGCGGCGGGTGATACTCGTCACGTGCGTGCCGATGCCTCCGCTCTTCTTGCTTTGTCCTTTGCGGTTGATTCGGTTGCCCGTGACCGGACGCTTGCCGGTGATTGCACA
>JAIRTK010000302.1 GCA_031254955.1 Opitutaceae bacterium | reverse complement strand
CGTCGGTGAGGGTGCGGTCGGGGGCGCGGAAGGTGAGCGAGAGGGCGAGGCTTTTTTTGCCTTCGGGGAGGTTCGGGCCTTGGTAGAGGTCGAAGATGTTGACCGATTCCACGGCGAAGGTTTTGCCGGCGATTTTGGCCGCGGTGGTTTTGAGTTTGTCGGCCACGTCTCCGGCGGGCGTGGCGGCGTCCACCACGAGGGCGAGGTCGCGCGTGGTCGGGGGATAGGCGGTGAAGGGTTGGAAGCGGGGGCGTTTGGGCGCGGTGGCGAAAATCCGCCGGGGCAGGAGCAGTTCGCCGGCGATGATGGCGTGGCTTTTGATGTCGCGGGCGCGGGCCGTCTTCGCGTCGATGAGGCCGCAGGTGAGTTCGATTTGGCGGGCGCGGTCGGTGGTCTGCGCGGAGTGGTTGCGTTGCCAGAAAGCGGCGGGGGCGGCGGCGTTGACGGCATTGGCGGCGGGAGCGGGGGCGCTGCGACTGGATAAAACGGGGGCGCTGGCGGCGGGGTTGTCCTTTTGCCTTTTGCCTTTTGCGTTTTCCATTTCACCGTCGGCGGCGGTGATGAGGTGGAACTGGAGGCGGGCGGGGGCGACGCCGGCGAGGGCGGCGAGGTCGAGCGCGAGTTTTTTCGCGTGGTAGAAGTCAATGGGGGCGCGTTTGAGCCAGGCGCGGGTGGCGGGGGCGGCGAGGGCGACGAATGTCACGGCGGTGAGTTCGCGCAGGGCGCCGTCGGGCGCGGGGCGGAAGACGCGGCCAATTTCAAAGAGGCGGCGGGGGGCGTTGTGCGCGGCGAGGTTGAGCGCGAGGGCGTCGAGCAGGCCGGGGATGAGCGAGGGGCGGATGTGGCCGAGTTCGCTGGTGAGGGGATTGGCGAGCGCGAGGGCGTCGGCCATCGGCTGGCCGAAGAGCGCGGCGAGGTCGCGTCCGTCGCAGAGGGTGTAGTGGACGCATTCGGCGAAGCCTTGGCCGGTGAGGCGGGCGACGGCGCGGCGGGTGAAGGTGGCGAGGGGGTCGTCGTTTTCGATGTCGCCGGGCGCGGGGGCGGCGATGGGCGCGGGGGGGATGGTGGCGGTGCCGTGGATGCGGACAAATTCCTCAACGAGGTCGATGGGGCGGTCGATGTCGGAGCGGAAGGAGGGGACGGTGACGCGCCAGTGGGTTTTCGATTTTTGATTTTCGGTTTTCGATTGGGGCGTCGCCGTGGCGGGGGAGGCGGCGGGGGAGGGGTGGGGTGCGTCGCATGGGCTGGCAGACTGGGCCGCGCCTTCGGGGGGGCAGTCCGTGCCATGAAGTTCCGTGCCGCGAGTTTCCTCCACGGTGAAGCCGAGGCGGCGGTAGGCGGCGGCGATGGCGGTGTCGTCGGGCGCGAAGCCGCAGCGGGCGCGGACGTAGCCGGGGGTGAGGTCGATGACGCGGTCGCCACGGGGGGGCGCGCCGATGATGGCGCGGGGGCCGATGACCGTGCCGCCGGCGTGTTCGAGGATGAGGGCGGTGGCGCGGCGGGCGGCGAAGAGGACGCCGGCGGGGTCGGCATCGCGGGTGTAGCGTTGGGCGCTGTCGGTGGAGAGGGCGAGGCGGCGGCTGGTTTTGCGAATGGGGCCGGGGCGGAACCAGGCGGCTTCGAGGATGATGTTGGCGGTGGCGTCGGTGACGCCGCTGTGTTCGCCGCCCATGACGCCGCCGATGGCGAGGGCGTTTTGGGCGTCGGCGATGACGCAGTCGGCGGGTTCGAGCGCGATGACGCGGCCTTGGTCGAGGAGTTTCAGGGTTTCGCCGGGGCGGGCGGGGCGGATGTGGATTTGTTGGCCGGCGATGTTGGCGGCGTCGAAGGCGTGGAGGGGCTGGCCGGTTTCGAGCATGACCCAGTTGGTGATGTCCACGATGTTGTTGATGGGGCGCAGGCCGATGGCGAGGAGGTCGCGGGCGAGCCAGTCGGGGGATGGCGCCACGCGGACGCCGCGAATGGCGGTGGCCGTATAGTAGGGGCAGGTGTCGGTGGTGGTGGAGACGGTGGCGAGGAGGGGCGCGGTCTCGGGGGCGGGTGCGGGGGCGGCGGGGGTGGTGTCGGTGAGCTTGGGCAGGCGGAGGGGGCGGTCGAAATGCGCGGCGAGTTCGCGGGCGACGCCGATGTGGCCGAGGCAGTCGCCGCGGTTGGCGGTGATGCCGAGGTCGAGGATGGTGTCGGGCGGCGGGAAGTGGTCGTTGATGGGGGTGCCGACCGGGAGGTTGCGGGTGGTGAGGATGAGGAGGCCGGCGTGGTCGTCGCCGAGGCCGAGTTCGCGGGCGGAGCACATCATGCCTTGTGATTCGATGTCGCGGAGTTTGCTGATTTTGATCTCGAAGCCGCCGGGGAGGATGGCGCCGGGGAGGGCGACGGGGACGAGGTCGCCCGCGGCGAAGTTTTTGGCGCCGCAGACAATCTGGCGCGGGCCGGCGGGGTCGCCGGTGTCAACGCGGCAGACGGAGAGTTTGTCGGCTTTGGGGTGTTTTTCGGAGGAGAGGATTTTGCCGATGACGACATTGTTGAGGGGCCGGAGGCCGGCGCTGGTGGTTTCCTCGACTTCGAGGCCGAGCATGGGGAGTGCGTCGGTGATTTGCGCGAGGGGGACGCCGGCGAGGTCGATGTAGCGGGAGAGCCAGTGGAGGGAGAGTTTCATGATGAGAGGGGAAGTTGTTGGGAGGAAGTAGTCAGTAGTCAGTAGTCAGTAGTCAGTAGTCGGAAGTTGGTGGGCGGTAGTCAGAAGTTAGTCGGGAGTCGGCGGGAGATGGAGGATTTGATGGCGGACGCGTAAGCTTCGAGGAGGCGGGAAACTTCGGCGA
This sequence comes from Opitutaceae bacterium, assembly GCA_031254955.1. Classification (GTDB taxonomy): domain Bacteria; phylum Verrucomicrobiota; class Verrucomicrobiia; order Opitutales; family Opitutaceae; genus Termitidicoccus. The sequence continues at coordinate 1,411 of JAIRTK010000302.1, read as the reverse complement.
GTTGTTCGGCGGGCACTGTTGTTTCGGCGTAGCCGAGGTCTTGGGCGAGGATGAGGTAATAGCGGCATTCCTCAAGCGAGCCTTGGGCGATGTTGTAGAAGCGGAGTTTGTCGGCGGTGCCGTGTTTTTTGAAACCTTCAGCGATGTTGGCGGGGATGGAGATGGCGGCGCGTCGGAATTGCGAGGCGAGGCCGTAGATTTCCGATTTTGGGAAGCCGGCAGTGAGTTTGTAGGCGGCGAGGACAAAGGCATGTGCCTTTTGCCAGACAAGGAGTTCGCGGAATGTTTTCGAAGATATGCTCATGCAGGAATCTCTGACTGCTGACTACTGACTACTGACTACTGAATTCTGAATTCTGACTACTGACTACTGAATTTTTCCTCACGCGAACTGGCGGAGGAAGCGGAGGTCGTTGGCGTAGAAGTGGCGGATGTCGTCGATGCCGTGGAGGAGCATGGCGATGCGTTCGATGCCCATGCCGAAGGCGAGGCCGGTCCATTGTTCGGGGTCGATGTTGACGTTTTGGAAAACTTTCGGGTCAACGAGGCCGCAGCCCATGATTTCCAGCCAGCGGTCGCTGAGGCGTCCGAGGTCGGGGGCCTTGATGTCCATCTCGAAGCTCGGCTCGGTGAAGGGGAAGAAGCTGGGGCGGAGGCGGGTCTGCGCGGTGGCGCCGAAAAGCTCGCGCACAAAGCTGTCGAGCACGCTTTTGAGGTCGCGGACGGTGACGTTGCGATCCACCCAGAGGCCTTCGATTTGGTGAAAGTTGGCGGAATGGGTGGCGTCCACGGTGTCGCGGCGGAAGCAGCGTCCGGGGGCGATGATGCGGATGGGGGGCTTGCGCGCGAGCATGGTGCGGATTTGCACGGAGCTGGTGTGGGTGCGCAGGACGTAGGCTTCGCCGGCTTTCCGGGTGGCTTCGGTGGCGCGGGTGCCGGGCGGGAGGAAGAGGGTGTCCTGCATGTCGCGGGCGGGGTGGTCGTCGGGGGTGTTGAGGGCGTCGAAGCAGAACCATTCGCTTTCCAGTTCGGGGCCTTCGGCGATGACGAAGCCGAGTTTGCGGAAGGTGGCGGCGATGAGGTCGCGGGTTTGGGTGAGCGGGTGGCGGAGGCCTTCGTGGTCGTCGGGCGAGGGGAGGGTGGGGTCGATGGGCGGGCCGAGCCGGGCGTCGAGTTCGGCGGTTTCGATGCGGGCGAGGGTGGCGTCGAGTTCGGCGGCGAGGGCGGTTTTTATTTCGTTGATGAGTTTGCCGACGACGGGTTTTTGCTCCTTGGGGAGGGCGCCCATGTGTTTCATGCAGGCGGTGAGGGCGCCGTTGGGGCCGACGTAGCGGGCCTTGGCGGCTTCAAACTCGGGGCGGGTGGCGAGGGCGCGGAGTTCGGCGCGGGCTTGGTCGAGGAGGGCGGTGAG
>JAIRTK010000240.1 GCA_031254955.1 Opitutaceae bacterium | reverse complement strand
GCAACCAAGTTGCCACTCTCACGCTTCAATTTTGCGTTGAAGTTGTGCGGATCCGGCGCGCGCAACCGCGCCGGGGCGTGTGAGAACTCATGGCAGCCAGATGTTCGGACTCCGCATGTGTCGGAGCGCGGCTGCCGTCGCGCAGGCGGCGAGGCTCAAGTGACGGGCAGCAGGAAGGCCGCGCGGGGGGTTCCCCGGAGGATTGCCTGATGCGTGTGTTACTTGGCGTCTGTTGCCTGCGCGCGCGTCGAGCGCGCTTCTGCCTCGCTTCTGGCCTTCACCGGGCGCGAACCCGATTGGCGTTGCCCCGCGCGCGGAATGCGGCGGGTGGAAGTCTGGTCTGATGCGTTACCGTAGCGCAACTGTGGCCGGTTTTCACGGCCTTCCCTGTGCTACCCAAGCGTTGTCGAAAGAACGTCCGCAGGCGATTGATTGCTGCTCAATCCCCGACGGTGAAGTCGGCTCGTGTAGGCCTTGCGCGCGGACAGTGCAACTTATTTTTTCCGCGCGTCCGGTTTTTTTGGGGGTGCCCACGTCCCCGCGCCAGCGACTGGGAGCGCCGGCAAATTGCACTCCGTAATGAAGGACGGGCGCATCCGGGTGAAAGCGGCGGCGTTCCGCCGCCGGACGAGGCGAAGCTTCGCCGGTTTGCGAGGGGCTGCGCGAAAGCCCTCGGGGAACGGGCGGGGCGCTCGCGTGGCTCGCGTCCGGCGGCGGGTCGCCGCCGCTCCTTGCGCGAGCGCCCTTCCTCATCCTTTTTGATTCTTACATCAGATTGAGGGAAATCAAAGATGCAGTTTTTGCTTTAGCGGCAGCGAGCGTGAAGATGCGCCTACGCGTATTTCAAACTCGTCTGCTTCGACACGCCAGGCATGCGTGGAAACATTCCAGAAACGGAACACCTCCACGGATAACTCGATGGGAACCCAGTCCATCGCGACGCCCGCGTCGGCGGGCACGCACACCACGGTGTTTCAAGATCGGCGAGCTGCCTGAGCCGGGCCTCCACCTCGGGTGGCGGCCCGGCGGGATGCGCCAGCGGGACAAGTCAATGCACGAGAAGGAGGGAAGCAAGGATACGGGCAGGCATCATGGGCAATATAATATGGAGCAAGTTTTTTTGAAGGGAAGGAGAGGGGGGCCGCGAAGGGAGCGAAGCTATCAGAATGTGGCAGGATTATTAATTTATTTATACTTAATTAGGGGGGTGGAGCCTTTCTGCAGTCAACGATTGATGTTAAACTGTCCACAGATTGCGCGGATTTGCATAGATTGTTGTTTATGATGAATCTGTGGCAGTCTGTATAATTTGTGATAGTTTAACAGAATTATTAAAATAGCCACAAGGAGGCACGGGATACACAGGGGGAGCTATTCAGTTTTGTGCTTTTTGTGGTTATTGAAAACGAATCATTGTTTTGAACAGAAGGAAACAGAGGGGGCCAAGAAATGTATGGGGATGTATTTTTTGTTTCCTTCGCTTTCTTCTGTTTAATAACTGATGGGACGTGCCGCCTTGGTCGTAGCTCGGACTTTCGAGTCTGCTGCATTCTACGCAGGTGTTGCGTGTTCGGCAGGTTTGGAAACCTGCGCTACGAAGGCGGCGCGTAACTTCGGTTAATAAAATCGAATCGTTAAATTTCTCACACAAAGGCACGAAGGAATGTGGTGCGCCTCTTCTTTGTGTCTTTGTGCAAGATGAAAAATAAACCGTTAGTTTGACCACGGAGTTGTAAGATGAATTTTTTATAATCGTGAGGGATGCGAAGTGCCGGACGGGGCAGAAATGCTCCAGACACGGAGAGCAAGCATCGACGGTCTCGGTGAGACCACCCTACCCTGAAGATACAATCTCGTCGGGAAATGGTATCATTCCTGACTTCGTGTCTCCGTGGTTAAATAAAAACGCATGGGTTTCGGCGGTCATGGGCGCGGCACGGGGGTTGGGTTCACCAGGCACAGAGAGGGTGCCATTGAGGGAGTGGCGGTCGCGGTTGGCGGCGGCTTTGTTGACGCGGGTTTCAGGGCCGAGGGCGGGGGCGAACTGGGCGGTGTCGAGGTGGAGGGTGCCGGCGCCGGTTTTGGCGAGGGTGGAGGTGCCGAGGGCGCCGGTGGGGGCGAGGCGGAGGGGTGTGTGTGCGCGCCGAGCTTTTTGAGGCCACCGATGCCTTGGAGTTCGGAGGCGATGGTGGCGACGGCGTTGATGGAGCCGGTGATGGTGAGGGAGCCGGTGTCGATGAGCGCGTCGCCTTCGGCGATCCAGAGGGCTTTTTTCGCGCCGGCATCGACGGTGCCGAAGCCGCTGATGAAGGTGTCGAGGTGGCGTTGGAGGTTGGTGTCGAAGGCCATCAGGGTGCCGCCGTTGAAGACGAAGCGGGTGGTGGCGTTGGTGGCGTCGGGGTTGGCGACGATGTTTTTTTTGGGGGGGGCGAGGATGCCGCCGTTGAGGTTGAAGGTGCCGCCGGCGCCGTCGTTGTTGATTCTGGAGGAGGCGGCGACGTTGCCGAGTTATCCGTAGAGGCCGTTTTTATCGTTAAACGGTGCGGGCGCCAAGCCATCTATGGGGTGATTCGTCGTCCATGTCGCGGAGACGAAAATATGGCCGCCGTTCAGGTTGACCACGGCGCGTTGCTCCTCGGGAACTGCCTCGTAGGACTGCCCCGCGCCGATGGAGAAGGGATAATAGTGGAGGTTGCCGCTGTTGGACAACGGATAGTCAATGACCAAGGAGCCAGAATGGACGTTGAGCACGCCGGTGTCCACATAAAGGCGCAGGGATTTGAAGAGCGTGGTGTCCGTGTTCAGGTTGACCGTGGGGGAGCGAACCACGGAGGTAGTGCTGGGTTTCGATGATGCACCGTCCCACCAAAAATAGTTGTCGGTCCAGAGGCCGTCGCCGCCCTCGGTGGTGGTGCCGGAGGCGGTCGCGCCCCCGGAGAGGTCCCAATAATAGGTGGCTTGGGCCGACGTGGGCGGCGGCGACAGGAGGAACGCAAGGAGCGAAAGGCCGAGGGCGGCGCCCGGAAGGCGGCGGCGCGCGGGGACGTGTTGGTTAAACGGGGAGTTCTTGGTGTTGATTGGCATGGTGTGGCTCGTCATCGGGGGTTTGGGTTGGGAGAGTGCTTGATTTTATCGGGCGGGGATGAAGTTGGCGGCGAAGGGCGCGGATGTTTTGGGTGGGGGGATAGGTTTTTATCTCAAGCGGGGCGATGGGGTGGGGGATGGTGAGTAGGCGGGGGCGCGGGCGTCCACGGGCGGGGACGGCGTGGAGTGCCGTCTGTGCCGGCAGGATGCCCGCGCCGAACCGAGGAACTACCGAGGTAAGGCGAGAGTGACGCGAATAGGTTGCCAGTTGACGGCGGAAACCTAATCAATGAAAACAAAATCCGCATTCATCATCAAGCCGTTCAAGAACCGCAACGGCGTGATTTCGTTCCGCGTGGCCGGCTGGTTGCTCGGCGAACGCATCCGCAAAAACTTCAAGACCCGGGAGGCCGCCATCCTTGAGCGCGGCACCCTGCAACTCAGGCAGGCGCAGGCCGATTCGGACTTGCGCGTGACCTCGACCTTCCTCACCGAGCCTCAGTTGCGCGAGGCCGAGGCCGTGTTCCTCAAGCTCAAAAGCAAGCCGCGCACGCTGACGTTTTACCTCGACGTTGGCTTGGAGACCCATCGCGAGCCGAAGTCCGGCCAGCCCCTTGCCGACGCGATTGTCTCCTACCTCGCGGAGCGCGCCAAGGAAGTGACCCGGAAGGCCATCTGCCAGCGGCAGCATGACGCCATTCGTACCGAACTGACGCTTTTCGAGGAATACTTTCCCAATCGCACCTTGGGCGAACTCACGACCGGGAGGCTTCTGGAATACCTCCGCCGGGACTCGGCCGCGGCGAAGACGCAGAACAACCGCCGCGCCACCCTGTCCACCTTTTTCAAATACGCCTGCGCCCCGGCCCAAGGCTGGCTGTTGGAAAATCCGGTGAAGGCCGTCGCCCGGCAGCGCACCGGGCATAACCGGGGATCGGCCCCGGCGCTGAGCACCGCGCGCGTCGCGCAACTCATGACGCACGTCGAAGCCGTCCATGACGGCGCGCTCGTGCCGTATTTCGCGCTGTGCCTGTTCGCCGGCATCCGGCCCGACGGGGAGATTTCCAAGCTGCCCGCCGCCGACGTGCGTCTTGAAACCGCCGCCATCACCATCGAGCCGTGGGTTTCCAAGGTGAACATGTGCCGCATGGTCACCATCCAGCCGAATCTTGCGGCGTGGCTGCGCGCGTATCCGCTGAACGAATACACCGTCATTCCGCCCAAGGAAAAAATGAGGAACGTCGCGGGGAAAATCACGCGCATCCGCCAAAAATTCGGCGTCGGGCACGACGTGCTGCGGCACACGTTCATCTCGATGCACGTGGCGAAATTCCGCTCGATGGGGGACACGGCGTTGCAGGCGGGCAACTCCGAGGAAATCATCCGCAAGCATTACCTGAACGTGACGACACCGCGGGAGGCGGAGGCGTTTTTCGATATCGTGCCGTTGCGCCATGCCGTGCCGGAAAACGCTCCGCAGGCGGAGGCGACCACGAGCCAGGCAAACACGGCGCGGGGCGGCGCCGCGCGGAAACCCGCCGTTTGCGTCGTGGAAGCGTCCGCCCCCGCCGAGGCGCGCCAGCTCGCAGCCTAGGCACTGGCGGCGCGCCAGCGCGCCGCCTCGGCTCCGGCTCTGACTCCGTGTTGCGCAGGCGGCCCGCAAAGGCCGCTTGCGCCGCGCCTGCCGCCGGCTTCCCGCCGTCGTTTTCGAGCCGCCCCACGCGGGGATGCGCAAGCAGCGCCGCCGCCGCGTCGCGTTGACCGCGCGACAAGGGCATGGAAACCACGCAAAACACCACACCCATAAACACAGCCGCCGCCGCAGGCACAAACACCACGGGCGCCGCCGCAATCAACGCCGACATCCGACCGCTCGCCGACATCAACGGGCTGCGCATGAGCGGCATTTTTCCCCAGGGAAAGGAGCCGTCGATTCGCACGCTGCGCGAATGGACCAAACGCCGCCGCATCCCCTTCCACCGCCTCGGCCATTTTGTGTATT
>JAIRTK010000238.1 GCA_031254955.1 Opitutaceae bacterium | reverse complement strand
GCCTTGAAGGAGGTTGGGACGGACCATGGGGCGGTCCATTTCACATTGAAGGCGCCATCGTAAACGTCCTCGCGCATCTCCTGGGGCCTGACGCGCACGTCGTTCGCATAGGAGTTGTTGTAATTTTCCAGATTATAAATGTCGGCGTGGGTGGCGAGGTTCCACGCGGTGGAGTTTGTATTGGCGCGACTCATGGCGATGGGGATGTTGGTCATGCGGGCCGAGACACTGTAGGGATGGCCGTTTGCCAGGTCGGTCATGTCGGTGCGGGAGTTGGAGAACATGACGCCGCCGTCGATGTTGAATGCGCCTTTCTTGTAGGTGAAACTTGGCTTGACGATAAACTCCTCGACATCCCGGACGTAGGAGGCGCCGGAAACATAGACGTAGCCTCTGTCCGTCCGAAAGTAAATGTGGGTGGAAGATGGGTCCAGCCCGCTCACGACGGTGTAAAGCCGCAGGGAACGCTGGTGCTGGTCTTGCTTGGTGTCCGTCCATTGCGTGCGCAGGGAGATGCGAAGCTCGGGGAGCGGTTGCCAGTCGGCGCCGAGGCTGGCGTGGCTGCGGCGCGTGATGCGCTCGTCGCTGCGAAAAGTCACGGCCCGCATGACGGGGTATCCGGGCATGGTGGCTTCCAGGGGAACGGCGGGATACACATAATCATTTATATAAGTGTCCGTCTTTCCGTATTTGTTATCCTGGCCGGCGGTGAGGAGCAGGCCGAGTTTGCCGCTGAGGGTGACAGTGGAGAAGTCGAGCGAGCCACCGGGCAATATCTTGTGGTGATCGCCGTCGCCGGGGCCGGAGGTGCTGCCGAGGCGCATGGCTTTCGAGCTGGCGTTGACGGAGGTCTCCCATTTGAAGTGCGTGCGTTTGCGGTCGAGAGGGCTTTTGCTTCGGAAATTGATGGTGCCGGCGGAGGCATCGGCGTTTTGATCGGCGGTGTTGATCTTGGACACCTCGATGGCCTCGATGTTGTTGCTGGATAGCTGATCGAAAGTGAAGCGCCGGGTGGCGCCCACGCCGCCCGCCGAGGAGGTGGCCAGCGCGCCACCGTCCAGGGTCGCGCCAAGGTATCTGGGGTCGAGGCCGTGGATGCGGGCGGACTGGGCATCCTCGTCGTCAAAGTCCATGGTGATGCCGGCCATGTATTGGAGGAAGTCGGCCATGTTGCCACCGGTGACATAGCCGAAGGTGTCGGTGGCCATGACGGTTTTCGAGTTTATGGAGTTTTTTTGCTCCATGATGGCCTTGGCGTTGCCCTCGCGTTCGCCGATGACGACGAATTGGTCAAGCAAGACGATTTCACCCCGCGCGTTTTGGGCGGAGGCGGTCTCGGCAAGGAGCGTCAACTCCTGACGGGCGGTCGCTCCGGGAACAATATTCACGATGAAGCGACCCGTGCGCGCGCCCGTGTAGCGCAGCACGAGCGTGACATCACCTGCCGGAAGATTGTCGATGCGGTAGTATCCGCCCTCGCCCGAAAGAGTGGCGGAGGAGGCCCCATCGACCGTGATCTCGGCGTCGCGCACATAGGTGTCGGACGCCGGGTTATAGACACGGCCGGCCACGCTGCCGGTGGCGGGTTCCTGCGCGTTGTTTGCGCACATCGCGAGAAGGGCGAATAGCGCGACGAGGGAGATTTTTGGCGGGCGGGAGAAACAAGGTGGAGCAGGGATGGTATTATGCATGGGGACTGAATAAGCAGTTTGGGCGTTGCCGGCGGATGCGCAATGGGATGCGCGGAGCAGTTGTCATGAAATTATACAATCAATATGGAGTTTATATAAAAAATTGGGTCACTGCCGGGTTCAGACGGGGCGGGGATGGGTGGTATTCCGAGTTGCGAATTACAAGACGAATTCCGAGTTGCGAATTACAAGACGATAACATGCTGCCGGCTTGACGAGGATGGCTTTTTTGCGTCAAAAAAAGCCATTTTGCGAAATCCATCCCTGTTTGCACAACCCGCTTTGATCAAAAAATGACGCCCAAAGACAGCATCGTTTTCCCAAAATACAAACGCCGAGTGGGTCTCGCGTTTGCCCAGGGGATTCCCTTTGTCGAAAAAGTCCGGCACGGCATCGCCGACTACGCGTCGGCGCATGGCGGCTGGAGTTTCTCGGTGATGCCGGAGATGCTCTCCCCATCGGTGGATTGGCTGAAACACGCGCGCATCGACGGAGCGCTGGTGTTTGTGGTGACAATGCGCGATTTGAAACTGGTGCGGGCATTGCGCCGTCCCATTGTCAACCTTGCCGCGCATCTTGACCCATCGGCGGTCCCATCGGTGATGGTTGACCACCGGCGCATCGGCGAAATGGCGGCGGAGTTTTTGCTGGAGCGCGGTTTTTCGCGGCTGGCCTATTATGGCACGGGCAGCCTGTGGTACAGCCAGCAGCGGCACGCAGGGTTTTCCGCAACGGCGTTGCGGGCCGGCGCGCAATGTCAGGCGCATATGGCGGGACTCCCGCAAATCGCCGCCGCGCAGTGGCGCGATGAACACCGCGCGCTCCTTCGCTGGCTGTGCGGCCTGAAACCGCCGACCGGCATCCTGGCGAGCATGGATCTGCGCGCCAGCATGCTGGTGGACGCCTGCGCCGAGGCCGGGCTGCGCGTGCCCGATGACATCGCCATTATCGGCGTGGACAACGACCCGGTGGTCTGCGAGCTAGGCTCGGTGCCGATCACGAGCGTGGCGCGCAACGACCGGCTGGTGGGATGGGAGGCGGCCGCGATGCTTGACCGGCTTATGAACGGCAACCCGCCGTCGCGCATGCCTCGTTTTGTCGAACCCGAGCAAATCGTGGAGCGCAAATCGACCGACACGTTTGCCGTGGATGACGCCGTGGTGGCGGGTTTGCTGGCGGAGTTGCGCGAAAACCTGGACAAGCCGTTCGGAGTCGAATGGCTGGTGGAGCGCAGCGGACACTCGCGACGCTGGCTGGAATTGCATTTCCGCCAGTCGCTGGGTCGGTCGCCGCACGAGGTGCTGAACTGGCTGCGCGTCTCGAAGGCGCGCGAATTGCTGGCCGGCGACACGTGCCTGATGCTCACCGACGTGGCCGCACGGTGCGGGTTCGCGGATTTGCGACGGTTTCGGATTACATTTCGCAAGAAGATGGGAATCCTCCCGAGGAAATACCGGGACGACTTGAGAAGGCAGCGGACCAAGAAAATGCCTGGCGGGATCGGGATGCGCGGTGCCGGATGACGCCGTGGCCTTCGTGCTCCGGTTCGTTTTTCCCGTGGTTTTTTCGCTGTTTATGGCGATACGTCACGGCATTGCTGGGGGCGTGTGCGCGGGGCTTCTCGGTGCGAAGTGGCGGTCGATGTAATCCATGTAGCAGGCACAGTCCTCGACGGTCAGATTATGCTTGCCCGCGCGCAGGTGATAACCAATCGCGCCGGTGTGCCGCGTCCCACCGACGCCGGGCCGCGTCGCGTCGCCGACTCCGGAGAGATCGTAGAGTTGCCAGACCGGGGAGGTTGCGACGCAGGCGCGAAACTCGGCCTGGGCGTCGGCGGATTTGTCCTTGCTGGCGCTGGCGACATAAGCCGGACGCGGGGCCATGAGCGCGAGCAGCATGTGTTGGTCAATCGGGAGTGCGTGCTCGGCATCGTCATATCGGCGCTAGTTTCTCGCGAACCAGTGCGGAAATCGGGTGTTGATGTCCTTGATGCGTTCCACCGTGTTGCCGCGCGCAAGCGCCGCGCCGGTGGTGCCGGAGTCGTTGCTGACGACGAACGCCACGCGTCCGTCCTGCGCACCGCACCAGAACGCCGTCTTGCCGTCGCGCGAGTGGCCGACGACGGCCAGCGGCACCTCGCGCAGGATCGGCTCGGTGACGAGATAATCCAAGACCCGGCTCGCCCCCAGGCCCATGCGGCGATGGCGTAATCGCGCTCGAAAATTTTGTCCACCGGCCAGAAGGGGCGCGGCTTTTTGCCCGCCCCGGTGATGATGACGCGGTTGCTGTCGACAATGAGCAAAAAGCAGCCGCGCGGGCGGGCGTTTTTGGGCCAATACACCGTCAGAGGAAACGAGAATTCATCGCACGGGCCGGAGAAGGTGACACGAACGCGTCACCCGGTCGCGCGTCCGTCAAACACATCCCGGGTGAAAAGCACTTGGAAGCTCATCATGTCGGGGCGCTCCACGGGATTGCGTCCGTAAACATGCTCGCGAAAAAGCTCCAGCAATTCGGGGCGGCGTGAGTTCTTCACGGCTCCGTGTCATACCGTTTCCCAATCAGATTCCAACTTTAGAGCCTTTCCTGTTTATTCTGTCGCATGGGAAATGGCAGTTTGGCGCGGGAGCGCCGGTAGGGAGGCCTCTCCGAGGCCTCCGCCGAACGGAGAAAAATGTTTGGCATTTCATAGGTGTTCGCGGCGTTTTCACGGAGGCCTCGGAGAGGCCTCCCTACCGGCGCTCCCGCGCCATCCCATCATCTCCAAGGCGACAAAATAAACGGGAAAGGCTTTAGCCGTCTTCAGAGTAGGGCTTTAGGGTAGGGCGGTCTCGCCGAGACTGCCGTCGTTTATGGCGAGACGTTCCCTGAGGCTTCGGCGTTCTGGGCGAAGCGACAGTCCGTCAACCTCCTTGGCGGATAAAGTGTGCATTTAATTCGGAAAGGGTATTACGGGTTGTTTTCAGGTAGTGAAAATAGCGGGGAACCTGCCTCACGGTCACGCGAGGCGCGCGGGTTTATCCAGCCTGCTCACAGAATTCCGTATTTGGCGAATGCCTCGGTGGCGGTCATGCCGCTCTCGATGGCTTTGCGCACCACCTTTTCTCCCCGGACTTTTTCCAGGGCGCGGGTGACGACCTCGGCCTCGACCGCGCGCGGGATTATCACCACGCCATCGCTGTCGCCGAACACCAGGTCGCCAGGCTCAACCCACACGCCGTCGATTTCGATGGGGCAACGGTAATCCGCCACCTGCGTGCGGACGGCGGAGTCCTGCGCATGGCGTCCGCGGCTGAACACGGGCCAGTTTTGTTCGAGCACCTTGGGCGTGTCGCGGTGATAGCCGTTTACAACCGCGCCCGCCGCGCCTCTCGCGCGGGCGGCGGCGGTCAGCAACTCGCCCCAGTAGGCGCAACGCATGCCGCCCCCGCTGGCGATGTAAATCTCTCCGGGACGAAGAGCGTCGAGGGCGCGCGTGAGGAGGCCGAAGGGCTGCTTTTGCACACCGTGGACATCGAGCATCAAGGCGGTCATGGCGCGCCCGGCCAGCCGCATGGTTTCGCGCATGGGCTGGATGGCCGCGGGCAGAATCTGGTGATAGCGCCCGAGCGCGTCGAGAATGTCGCCGAGCACGGGACTGTTGAGTTCGTTCGTGAGAAGCGAAAAAAGCTCGTCGTCGTTTTTCCAGGAAAGGGCGGATGGGTTCATGCGGTGAAATGAGGAGTGCGCGGCGCGGCGCGACGGGCGGGAATGGGAGAAACGGCAAAAAACAAACGCGGCTAGAATCCGATGCTCGCGCCGCCATCGACGGGCAGCGTCACGCCGGTGACGAAGGATGCGGCGGGCGAGGCCAGATAAACCGCCGCCCAGCCGATGTCGGCGGGCGCGCCGAACTTCGCCATCGGCGTGCGTCCGATGATTTTTTGCCTGCGGGCCGGGTCGCCTTCCATCGCCTTGCGCGACATCGCCGTCTCTATCCAGCCCGGCGCGATCGCGTTGACGCGGACACCGTGCGGCGAAAGCTCCGTCGAATAACATTTCACCATGCCGACGCAGGCGGCCTTGGCCGCCGTGTAGGCGATGACGCCGGGAATGCCGAAAAGCGAGGCCATCGACGCGATGAAGAGCACGCTGCCGGACTTGCGTTCGATCATGCCCGGCGCCACGGCGCGGGTGAGCGCGTGCGACCCGAGCACGTGGGTGCGCAGCATGGTCTCGAACTCCGGCGAAGTTGTCTCGACGGCGGGTTTTTTCATGTTGATGCCGGCGTTGTTGACCAGGCAGGTAATCGGGCCGGTCTCGCGGGTGATGCGCGCGACCAGCGCGGGCGCGGCGTCGAGTTCCGTGACGTCGTGCACGGCGATGCTGGCGCGTTCGCCCAGCGCGGCGGCGGCGGCGGCGAGTTCGGCCTCACGGCGCCCGGCCAGGACGACGTGCGCGCCCGCCGCGTGCATGGCCTCGGCGATGGCCCGGCCGATGCCGGTGCCGCCTCCGGTGATAAGCGCGACCTGGCCGCGCAGGGAAAAGATGCCTGGGAAGGATGGGTTGTTCATTGGGAAAAAATATGCGGAGAGCTATTTGCGGCCCGCCCCGGTGCCTCCCTCTTTCTATTTATTCTTTATCTTTCATCTTTCTCTCATCCCGTTCGGCATTGTGCTTCCGTGAAAACAAGGCGCGGGAGAAAGATAAAGATAAAGATAAAGAATAAAGAGAAAGAGGGCGGGGGATGGCACGGAGACCGCCCCTCCATTTTATCAGTCGATGCCGAGGGTTTTCATCGCGGCCTTCATGTAGCCCATGGCGTAGGCCATGCCGGCGTGCCAGGGCGCGGCGCACGAGACTTGCGGGGTGTGGTCGGGGATCAGCACGCCGTCGAATCTGTTTTGTATCAATATTTGTAATACGCGCAGCATGTCCACGTCGCCGTCGTCGATGAAGGTCTCCTTGTAATCCGGCACCTTGCCGCGGATGTTGCGGAAGTGCACATAGCCGAGGCGCCGCTGGCGGCTGTAATGCCCGACCACCTCGTAGATGTCGCCCTCGGTCATCTCGGCGAGCGAGCCGATGCAGAACTCCAGCGTATTGGCCGGGCTGGGGTTGAGGTCGATGAGTTGCTGGTAGTGGCGCGGCTGATACACGAGGCGGGGCTGGCCGCGCACGGTGGGCAGCGGCGGGTCGTCGGGATGCGCGGCGAGCTTCACGCCCGCCTCCTCGGCCACGGGCAGGATTTCGTTGAGAAAGGCTTCCAGCCGGCGCCAGAGTTCGTCGTGCGTGACGGGCGGGAGCGTGCCGGCGGGGGCGTCGGCGTCGTAGATCATGTTCCAGACCATGCCGAGCGGGATGGGGTCGTCGACGGGGCCTTCCATGCCCACGGAGGGCGCGCCGCCGCGCGCGTAAGGGCCGGTGGTGCGCCCGGCCACGCCGGCGATGCTGAAGTTGTAGCCCATGACGGGGATGCCGGCCCGGCCCAGGCGGCGGATGAGGGTTTTTATATTCTCGATGTGGAGCGCGCGTTTCGGTCCGTCGAGCAGGATGTCGTGCCAGTGCGCGGGGTCGAAGTTTTCGATGGCTTCGAGCTTCAGGCCGGCGTCCTCGATCTCCCGGCGCAGCGCGGTGAGTTCGTCGAGCGTCCAGAGCGCGCCGGGATCGCCGGCGTAGCCCCAGCCGTCCTTGACGCCGCCGGTGGGCTGATTGTCGCGGTCATTGCGCGGGTTGCCGCGAAAATAGTCCACGAGATGGGCGACGATATGCGTCGCGCCAACTTGGCGGGCGAAGTTGAAGTGCTCGCGGTCGAGTTGATGTTTGTAGAGTCCGAGGCCGAGTTTCATGGGTGAAGGAAAATTCAGAACACTTTGTTTTGTGACTTCATGATTTGATTGATGAAGGCGCGGGCTGGTCAGAAATTTTTGATCTGCTCGTAGCGTGGCGCGAGGAGGTGGTTGACGCCGAAACCGATCAGGTAGGCAAAGGCGCAAAACCCGAAGATGAGCGGATAACCGCCGGGAATGCGATCAAGAATGATGCCGATGAGGATGGGGAATCCCATGCCCCCGATGGAACCCACCGCCGTCCCGATGCCGATGAGGGTGGCGACGGCGCGTTTCGGAAACATGTCGGAAGCGGTGGTGTAGAGATTGGCGGTCCACGCCTGGTGCGCGGCGCCGGCAAGCCCGATGAGGATGACGGCGGTCCAGTTGCCCGCCCAGGTTACGACGAGCAGGGGAAGCACGCACAGGGCAAAGGTGAACAGCCCGGTCTTGCGGGCGCGCGTCGCGCTCCAGCCGCGCCCGATCAGAAAGCCCGTGATCCAGCCGCCCGCGATGCTGAGCACGGAGATGATGGCATAGATGGTGACCAGCAGCGCCCAGCTTTCCTTGATGTCGAGGCCGCGCGTGCGCTTGAAAAAATCAGGCAGCCAGAAGAGGAGAAACCACCACACGGGATCGGTGATGAACTTGGCGAGGATGAGCGACCATGCCTGGCGGTGTCGCAGCACGGCGCCCCAGGTGACTTTCGAGGTGGCGCCGATGCTGGCGGCGGTGTCGCCGGCGCCGGTGTTTTTTGCGTTGTCCGATTCGATAAACGCAAGCTCGCCGGGCGAGACACGGCGGCATTTTTCCGGCTGATCAAACAACGGTATCCACAGGAACAGCCAGGCAAAGCCGGCGAGTCCCGCGAGGATAAACGCCCAGTGCCAGCCGAGCGAATAGGCGATGGCGGGCACGATCAGCGGCGCGGCGATGGCGCCGACATTGGCACCGGAATTGAAGAGGCTCGTGGCGAATGCGCGCTCGCATTGCGGAAACCATTGCGCGGTGGCTTTGACGGCGGAGGGAAAGTTGCCGCCTTCGCCGAGGCCGAGCGCGATGCGCGCGCCGAGAAAGCCTCCCACACTGCCCACCAGCGCATGCGCCATGGCGGCCAGGCTCCATGCTCCGATGGAAACCGAAAACCCGATTTTCGTCCCGAAACGGTCCACGAACCACCCGAAGAAAAACACACTGACGCCGTAGGAGGCCAGAAACGCGGAATTCACCATGCCGAATTGCGCGTTGGTCCAGCCGAGTTCCACGTCGAGGATGGGTTTCAGCAAGGAGAGAATCTGACGGTCGATGTAGTTGATGGTGGTGGCAAAAAACAACAGCGCGCAGATGAACCAGCGGTAGCGGGTTTGCGGGGACGACCGGGTGGCGGAGGAGGAGTTCATGGGCAAAATGCGAATGGCGGGAGAGAGGGCGATAGCGGTTCGCCGCGTGCGTTTCTCAAAATGCGAAGCGACCCCACGACGGGGCGGGATTGGAGGCCGGTCATATGGTCGAGGAACTGATCGCGCAGGATTTGCATGGGGTGAACGCGCGACGAGGGGCAACGCCGGAGTAACTTTGAGTTACTTTGTGACGAAAACGAGGCGCGGTGATTTTTCGCCGCCGGCGGAGTTGTCCACGATGATGCGCTGGAGCTCGGCGGCAGGCTCGGAGCCTTGGTTGAGGCGGAACCAAATCATGCCGTCACGCGACAGCGGTTTGCCGTCCGCACCGTAGAAATCGGCCAG